>NZ_JAUBTF010000014.1:80071-142274 GCF_036702355.1 Microcoleus sp. D3_18_C4 | reverse complement strand
TTGCACTTTACCCTCGCTCTCGCGAGCGCATAACCCAGGCTACGTCAAGTGCCATCGATATATTCAGCAAGCCCTAAGTAGCGCTTGAATAAAGCCAGCTTTCTCAACACTAAATTTCAGATTTCTGGGAACTTTTTTCCAGATAGTAAAAAAGTTAAATTAATCAAAATTTTAGGAAATTTTCCTGGTTTTATATAATGTGAATGTATCAGGTACTAGCTAGAGCAATTCTCAGGAAGTCCGAAGTCCAGAAAAGATTTTCTGGATTTTACCTGACCAAGGCTTCCCCATGGTTTGATGCACTACTTATCTGGCTAAGGAGGTGCATGGCAAATCTACATATAGAGGTTCCCCGTGGCGGACTATTTACATTACATCCTCTGCTGCATTTAATTGCTAAAAAAATCGCAATTTTCACCCAGATTAAACTGATTATGGAGACCAGTCTCGAATTTCACTTAGGGATAAAATTAAAGTTTTTCCCTAAACTTTAATCTCCCCGATGGATCACCGAGGTTTTAATTCTGCCTTCTGCCTTTTGTATCTCTAGCCTTCTGCTTTCAAGGTGAATCTACCAGCAAATAGCAAACATTCTCATAGGGTATGCGAAATGAACTCAACTTTTGCCAGTATTGATTCACAATCTGCGAGCCGCAATTCTCGTTCTAAATCTATTGTCTTCATTGATTCCGAGTTAGATGACTATCAAACTCTTACGGGTGGCGTGCTTCCCGGTGCAGAGATCATCATTTTAGATAAAAATGGTAACGGAGTCGAGCAAATTACTGCGAAACTGCAAACAATTTCTGCTGCGGGGGGAACTGTAGACCAAGTTCACGTTTTTTCTCACGGCAATTCTGGCAGCTTGCAGCTAGGTTCTACGACGTTGAATTTGGATAATTTACCACAATATGAAAGTCAGTTGCAAGGGTGGCGAAATGCGCTAAGCGACAAAGCAGATATTGTGCTTTATGGTTGCGATGTTGCTGCGGGTTCGGGAAGCGATTTTGTCGATCGCCTGGGCGAGTTAACCGGGGCTGATATTGCGGCATCTAGCGATCGCACTGGTCGCGGTGGTAACTGGAATTTGGAGTTTGCCAAGGGTGATATTGAAGCCCCGCTAGCCTTGACTCCAGAGGCAATGGCGAATTATCAAGGGACTTTAGCGACGATCACCGTTACTAACAATAATGATAGCGGGCCCGGTTCATTGAGAGATGCGATCGCCTCCGCAGCAGCCGGCGATACCATTCAATTTGCCTCGACTCTGGCCAGCCAAACAATTACCCTCACTTCTGGTCAACTTGTTATCAACAAAAACTTGACAATTGATGCAGTTGATGCAGCGAATTTAACCATCAGTGGCAACAATACTTCGCGGGTAATCCGCACAGAGAGTGCAACAAATGTTACTCTAAAAAACCTGATTATTGCCAACGGCAAAGTTTCTGGAACCGATCAGAATAATGAGGCAACTAGCGCCGGTGGTGGCATTCAAACAGGAGGTAGCAGCACTTTAACTTTAGAAAATAGCCAAGTCAATAATAATGTTGCCGGTTTTGGTGGCGGCATTTACACGGGTTTCCGCAGCACGACGACTGTAATTAACAGCAAGTTTAGCGGCAATGATGGTTCACTAGCGGATAATACCGAACGTGGTGGCGGTGCGATCGCAACTAAAAGCGGCGGTGTTTTGACTATCAGAGATAGCGAATTTACCAACAACAAAGGCAGCTACGGCGGAGCTGTTAATAACCTGTTGGGCAGCATGACGATCGAAAACTCTAAATTCATCGGCAACCGCACAGAGAAAGGCGTTGGTGGCGCAGTTTACGTCGATGGTGCTAATGCTTCGGGGCCGAATGCAACCCCCGGCCCCGTTGCCGGAACTATTGCTATCCGCAACAGCGTTTTTGATGGCAATATCGGAGCGAGAGAAGGAGGAGCGGGATTTTTATTTGGCTATCTTCAAGATAAGATAGTTTTGGAAAATAGCACTTTTGTTAACAATAAAGCTGTTAAGGATCTAGCAGGAGTTGGAGGTTCCGGAGGCGCAATTCGTCACGGAAATGTGGATCTTACTGTCACAAACTCCACTTTTGCTAATAACCAAGCTGAAGATAATGGGGGCGGTTTGTGGGCAGGAGGGAATGGAAATATCAGCGTTGTCAACAGTACCTTTTCCGGCAACAGCGCTGCTAAGCAGGGCGGAGGAATGGTTGTCGCTAACAGAGATTCCTTTTCGACGAACATCGTCAATTCGACTTTTGCTAAGAATACCGCTGAATTTTCGGGAGGTATTGCTACTTTTAACGACCCTGTGAAATCGCCAATTACTGTCAAGAATTCGATTTTTGATAGGAATACTGCAAGTAACTCTTTTAAAACTAGGCAGCACACTGGACGGGAGCTCATCGATGGGGGAAACAATCTTCAATTTCCCGCTAAACTGACGACCGGAGATCCTAATGATAGTAATGTTACGGCAAGTATTACGATCGCCGATCCCTTACTCGGCCCGTTGGAAAATATTAACGGCGCTTTCGTGCTGCCACTGCTAGTAGGAAGTCCGGCAATTGATACTGGTACTGGTGCGGGCGCGCCGGCGGCAGATCAGCGCGGTGTGAGTCGCCCTCAAGATGGTGATAATAACGGAAGTGCGATCGTTGATATTGGTGCGTACGAATTTAATCCTACAGTCACGCCCACCCCAACTCCCACACCGACTCCGACGCCAACTCCCACTCCAACTCCCACTCCGACTCCCACACCGGAACCGACTCCGACTCCCACACCGGAACCGACTCCGACTCCCACACCCGAACCAACTCCCACGCCCACACCGGAACCGACACCAACTCCCACGCCAACTCCGGTATTAGATGATTGCCTACTCGATAGCCTCAACCCTCCGCAACTAGATCCGGCCACCATCACCCCCAACCCCGTCCAACAAACTATCAACGGCGGCGACACTACCGACTTCATCATGGGCGGTGTCATCAACGATTCAATTAACGGACTTACGGGCAACGATACTCTCTACGGCATGGGCGGCAATGACAACATTGACGGCGGCGCAGATAACGACTCAATCTTCGGTAATGAAGGCAGCGATTTCATCTCTGGCGACGCTGGCAACGATACCATCTACGCTGGCAAGGATAATGACACTGTTGTCGGTGGTGAGGGCGACGACTTGTTGAGGGGAGATTTAGGAAATGATACAGTTGCCGGCGGCCTTGGCAACGACAGCATTTTCGGCGGCAAAGATGACGATATCTTGCTGGGTGAAGATGGTGACGACTACATTTTAGGCAACTTAGGAAATGACACAATTAATGCCGGAAATGGCAACGATATTGCTTTTGGCAATGAAGGTGGAGACCTGATTTTTGGCAATTTTGGAAATGACACGCTTTACGGCGGCAAAGAAAACGACAGTCTCGATGGCGGTGAGGGCAACGACTTGCTGTTGGGCGGCAATGAAAACGATGTGATCTGTGGCGACATCGGTAACGATACCCTGTACGGGGGCAAAGGTAATGATATTCTCAGTGGTGGCAGCGGTGCAGATTTCCTTTCCGGGGATGTTGGGGACGATACTTTGACTGGTGGTTCGGGAAATGATGTGTTTTTCCTCAATCAAAGTTCGGGTAGCGACATAATTAATGATTTCCGCAGGGGAGAGGATTTAATTGGGTTGAATTCTGATTTGAGTTTTAATCAACTCAGTATTACTTCCAGCAACAATCAAACTTTGATTACTGTGACGGATACCAATCAATTGTTGGCGAAGCTTAACAATATTACCCCCGGTATTCTCACCGCTAGCGATTTCATTACTCTGTAATTATTATACTAAATCCGGTTTGTCTATACCCTCGATCATTCTGCGTATCCTTCGGCGGTTAAAACCGCTACTAAACAAACGAAGTCTGAGTCCGCAGAGTGAGACAAAAGGAGTATTTAAGCCGGATTTAGTATTATATCATCTTCCAATAAAAAGTAGCCAAGTATGATAAATATCCTCTAATATTCTGATGCTATAGCCACACATACTAATCTCTTTTTCCTAATAAAGCGGACTTGATATTATTCCATTTTAATACGATCGCACAAATGTCTGTCCTCCTCCTTGACTTCAGCATTGGTTCGCAGATAATCCCCCACGCGATCGCACGCATAACCCAGTTCATCGAGTTTGAGAATACGCTCTAGATCCCACAAAATCACAGTGCGATCGTCCCCAACCGAGGCAATCTGTTTACCATCGGGACTAAACGCAACTCCCCAAACGTTCCCTTCATGTCCGGTTAGCGTCGTGATTTCTGTCCCGTCGGTTTTCCAAAGTTTGAGTGCGCCAGTTGAGCCTCCCCCCACCAGCATTTGACCGTCAGGACTGAAATCAACCGCCATCATGCCTCTACTATTTCCCTTGAGGGTTTTGAGCAACGCGCCATCACTCGTCCAGAGTTTAATCGTGTCATCCCTGCTGGCAGTTGCCAAAGTGCGACCGTCTGGACTGATGGCAACTTCCCAAACAGGGCTGCGATGACCCTTTAGGGTCTTGGAAAACCTACCGTCAAGACTCCACAACCGAGCAGTGCTGTCGCTACTGGCTGAAAGCAGCCTCTGCCCGTCAGGGGTAAAGTCCACATCGTAAACCCTGGCTTGATGCCCTGTGAAAGTTCGTAGGGGCGGTGCCCCCGTGCCCGCCCTGCCCTCCTTGTTCCACAGTTTCACGGTTTTATCGTTGCTAGCAGAAGCCATTAGCCTACCATCTGGACTTGGGGAGATATCCCAAACTCCAGCTTCATGACCTGTTATGGTTTTCAGTAACGTCCCGTCGAACTGCCAGAATTTAATTGTTTTATCTTCATTAGCGGTAGCAAGGAAAGGTGTATTAGCAGGATTGGCAAAGTTAGTACCAGAGAGGAAAGCAACCGAGTGAACGGCACTATCGTTTCCAGCAAAAGACTTCAGCAACGTGCCGTCTCGCCCCCACAGTTTGAAACTGCCATCGGAAGAAGCGGAAGCTAGCATCTGACCTTCGGGGGAAAAATCCACATCCCAAATCGTGCCGCCATGTCCGTAAAGGACTTTCGAGAAGGGGTTTGTCGGATTCCAGAGTCGAGCAGTATTGTCGTCGCTAGCAGAGACAACTATTTGACTGTTGGGAATAAAAGCAAGCCCGCGAATTCCAGATTGATGCCCTTTAAGGACTTTCAAAAGTGTCCCGTCCGGCTTCCAGAGGTTGATGGTTTGGTCAGCGCTAGCGGAAGCAATCACATCGCCTGCTATGCTGACGGCGACTTCAAACACTTCCGCACTGTGACCGCTAAGAGTAAGTAGGGGCTGTGCCCCCGTGCCTGCCATTCCGTCGGGTTGCCAGAGTTTGACAGTGTTGTCAGCGCTGGCAGAGATAATGGCGGGACGTTTTGCACCGCTATTGTCTGCAAGTAAAGCGAAATCAACGTCCCAAACGCTTGCGCTGTGACCTTCCAGGGTTCTCACGAGTTCGCCATCTAGAGTCCAGACCTTGACCGTATTATCTGTGCTGCTAGAGGCTAGCAGGTTTCCATCCGGGCTAAAGGCAACACCCCAAACCGAACCTTGATGTCCTGTCAGAGTCTTGAGCAGTTTGCCATCAAAGCTCCACAGGCGAATGGTGCTGTCTTCACTGGCAGAGGCGATGCGCTGACCGTCTGGGCTCAGGGCGATCGCCCAGATCGCAGCCTTGTGTCCCTGAAAGGTTTTGAGCAGTTTGCCTTCCCGACTCCACAGATAAATGTTGCCGTCCACGCTGGATGTTACCAGGCGCTGGCTGTCGGGACTAAAACGAAGGGCGTAGACGCTGCTGATTGTGTGTTGGAGAGTGTGCAGCAAGGTACCATCCCGTTGCCAAACCTTGGCTGTTTGGTCGCCGCCTCCGGTGGCGATGAGTTGACCGTCGGGGCTGACATCAACTGCCAGAACCGGGCTGGAATGGCCCAACAGGCGATTGAATTCTGCCGTTCCATAGATGGCTTGTTGCAGCACTTGTTGAACTTGAGATGGCAACTGGGGGCTGGAATTAGCTAGGCTGTCGATCCTGCGTCTGGCTTTAATGGCGCTCACGAGGGCATCTAATCGCTGTTGGGATGCGAATAGCCCTGCCGATGAGGAAGTGAGGGCTTGAATTTCACTGATGCGGGCTTGGTGTTCGCTGGTGATGGCGTAATGATATTGCCAGAGGGCGAGAATGCCAAAGGCGATCGCAACTATTAGCGCTCCGCTGAGCGCCCCAAGAAATCTTCGCTGTCGCTTTGCCGTCTCTCGCTCTAAAACTAACCGTTTGCGTTCTTCTGTGAGTCTGGCTTCAACTTCTCTGAGCCTCGCCGCTTCCAGCGCTTGCTGCACTTCCAGCCTGTCTAATTCACCAGAAGCGGCTAAAAAGTGATAATCCAAATCGCTCAAACTTTTTCCCTGGGCCCAGTAGGAAGCGTCTTTTAACGATTGTCCCCGCAACAATCGCGATTCATCGGTTTGTTTGGAAGCGATCCAAGCGTTGAAAGCTTGGGAATAAGGACGCAGTTGCTCTAACTGTTTTTCTACCCATTGTAGGTGAAAAACTGCTTGATAAATCGGGTTGTTTACCTGTAAAAAACCTTGCTGTTTTACTACCAAACCTGATAGCAGCAGTTCGATCTGCTCTCGACTATCATCCGCTTCAACTTCACCACATTGTAAGAGGTTTTGATAGATACCTAAGCTACGTGCAGTGAGTTGTTCGTTGCCAATAATGCGATCGCGAATTGTCTTTAAATGCTCAGGCTCATCTTGAGATTCCCATTTATTTATTGATGATATTTTCTATTACCACAGATTCCACAAAAAATCCCTCTGTTCCCGGTGGAATTTTTAAATCACCGCTGTGGGCTTTTCCTGCCATTTTTACTACTAATTCACATATTTTTTGAGTTAAAAATGGTTGTCCTCCCGTCCAATCTAAGATTTCTTTGAGAACTGCCTGCGGATTGGCTATGACCTTTTCTAACCCTTTCGCTAATGGTTGAGCTTCTTCTAAGCTAAATCCGGACAAATCGATCGATTTTCCGATATTAAAAGGTGTCCGATTTTTATCGGTGATTAAATCGCTGGGTGTAGCTACTCCGAAAATTACGAAGGTAATCCGGTTGTATGAGGGATTGAGGGCTCGTTGGTTGTAACAATAACGAATCAAGGCGAAAAAGTCATCGACGGGAAAATCTAAGCCTAAAATACTATCAATCTCATCGACAAATATAAAAATTCGCTCATGGGAAAATTTGACTAATAAAATTTCTTCAATAAATTGACTCAATCTTTGCAGGAGAGAAACTTCTTCTTGTTCTTGCCACCAGGTTTTTAAATTAACTTTGCCTACAAGATGGAAACTGCGCCACAAATCCCCAACGATTCCTTTATACCACTGTAAGGGAGTAATGTTTTCGCTACCGATGCGGGTCATGTCGATCGTGCTGCATTGAAATCCTTCGGCTTGCAGTCGATGGAAGGTGCGAACGAGAAGGGAAGATTTGCCCATTTGCCGCGAATTGAGAATGTAGCAAAACTCGCCGAGTTTTAAGGCTTGATAAAGTTCGATATCTGCTTGTCGTTCGACGTATGTAGGCGCATCAGTGGTGAGACTGCCACCAATTTGGTAAGAGTAATCTTTCATAATTGATAGTTAATTGTTTCGGAGAATTTAGCGATCGCCCACATCGCACAAATGCCTATCCTCCTCCTTCACATCGGCATTCGTTTGCAGATAATCCCGCACCCAGTCGCAACCATACTGGAGAAAATCGAGCTGGAAAATTCGCTCTAAATTCCACACAATTGCTGTGGTATCCTGACTGGCTGAGGCGATTAACTTCCCATCAGGGCTAAATGCCACTCCGAACACCCCATCGCTATGTCCCTTTAAAGTTTCAATCTCTTGACCATCGTACCTCCAAAGTTTGACAGTGCCGTCAAAACTTGCTGAAGCGAGAGTCTTGCCATCGGGGCTAAATGCGACTCCGAATACCCCATTTTTGTGTCCCTTTAAGGCTCTAATTTCTGTACCATCCAACCGCCAAAGTCTCACCATGCTATCCATACCTGCTGAAGCGAGAGTCTTGCCGTCAGGGCTAAATGCCACTCCAGCTACCTGACGACGATGGCTTGTTAAAGTGTGTAGAAGCTTGTAGCTGGGCTTTCCAGAGGCGATCGCATTATCCCACTGCCAAAGTTTGACAGTTCCGTCCACGCTAGCTGAAGCAATAACCTTTCCATCGGGACTAAAGGCAACTCCGTTAATGTGATCGGTATGCCCTTTGAGAGTTGCCAATTGGGTGCCGTCAATCCTCCAGACTTTGACCGTTTTGTCCTCACCCGCCGAGGCGAGTGACTGTCCATCTGGATGGAAATCAACCGCGAAAACTCTACCTTGATGTCCAGTAAAAGTCTTGATTAAGGTTCCGTCTAGTTGCCACAATCGAACAGTGCTGTCATAACCGCCTGTAGCAATCGTGTCTCCCTTTGGGCTGAAATCTACTCCGAAAACTTTATCAGCTTGTTTGGGGAAAGTGTGAATTAAGCTACCATCAAGGCGCCAAAGTTTAACGGTATTATCACGACTGGCGGTGGCAATTGTCTTACCATCAGGACTAAATTTTATGGTGTAAATTGATGCTTGATGTCCGTCAAGAGTCTTCAGCAAACTGTCATCAAGTTTCCAGAGTGCGATCGGGCCATCCCAACTGGATGAGGCGAAGATTTGCCCGTCAGGACTCCAAGCCAATCCAGAGACGACATCTTTAGCGACTAGCAGGGTTTTTACAAGAGTGCCGTCAAGCTTCCAAAGTTTGACTGTTCTGTCTAGACTTCCCGAGGCAAGCAAACCACCTTGAGGGTTAAAAGCGATTTTGGTCACGGCATCGCTGTGTCCAGTTAGGGTTTTGACTAAAGTGCCGTCAAGCTTCCAAAGTTTGACTGTTTTATCCGCACTCGCCGAGGCAATGAGATATTCTGAAGGGCTAAAGGCAACATTCATAACTCTATCCGTATGTCCGGTGAGGGTTCGGATCAGTTTACCGTCTGCATTCCAGAGTTTAATTGTTTTATCTTTAGAAGCAGATGCAATAGTTTGACTGTCCGGGCTAAAGGCAACGCTGTTAACTTCATCTGTATGTCCGGTGAGAGTTTTCAGCAGTTTGCCGTCTGTACTCCAGAGTTTAATTGTTTTATCTTTAGAAGCGGAAGCAATAGTTTGACCGTCAGGTGCGATCGCGACTTGTGAAATATTATTGGTATGTCCTTTTAAGGTCTGCCATAAGGTATAACTCGGCTTGACCTTTGGTGATTTTGTACTGTTTTTGCGCCAAAGTTTGACTGTTTTATCCCCAGACCCCGAAGCAATTACATCCCCTCTGGGGTTAAATACGACTCCCCAGACTGCATTGTTGTGCCCTTGAAGCGTTCCTAGTCTTGTACCGTCTTTTTCCCAAAGATCGATCGTTTTGTCGGCAGAAGCTGAGGCGATGAGTTCCCCATCAGGACTGAATGTGACATCATTCACCACATTGTTATGCCCCGATAAATGATTATAGTCAACTGCTCCATAAACAGCTTGATGGAGAGCTTCTTTAACTGAGCGTTCGAGTTCTGGGTCTACACCACCTAACTTTTGCAGTTGTCGCTTTCCTCTGATTGCCTCTATGAATGCGTCTAATTTTTGATTTGAGGCGAATAGTGCTTCGGAAGATTTGGCGATCGCTTTGATTTCGCTGACAGCAGTTTGCCGATACTGAAAATACACCGCTAGCCCCAAGGCAGAGGCGATAATTAATGCTATAGTTACTACAAAAAGCAAAAACCTTTGCCGCCTAGAACTTTTTTTCTCTACAGCTAATCTTTTTTGTTCTTCAGTTAGTCTGGCTTCAATTTCTTTAGCTCGTTCTGCTTCCAATCCTACCTGCATTTCTCTTCGGTCTAATTCTTCAGAAGCGCCTAAAAACTGATAATCTAAGTCACTCAAACTTTTACCCTGGGCCCAAGCTTGAGCATTTTTCAAGGCTTGTCCGCGCAACAGTCGGGATTTATCGGTCTGCTTGGAAGTTATCCAAGCATCAAAGGCTTGAGAGTATGGACGCAAGGAAGCGAGATTTTTTTCTACCCATTTTGTGTTAAATACTTCTTGATAAATCTGGTTTCTTACCTGTAAAAACCCCTGAGATTTTACTACCAAACCAGACAGCAATAGTTCTACCTGTTCTCGCGAGTCATCGGTGGGTACTTCCACTCCTTGTAAGATTTTTTGATAGATGCCTAGTAGTCTGCCAGCACGTTGCTCATTTCTCAGGATGCGATCGCGGATCGTTTTTAAATGCTCTGGTTCGTCTTGAGATTCCCAATTTTGGATGATGTGCGATCGCACGACAGATTCCACAAAAAAGCCTTCCGTTCCCGGTGGAATTATCAGCACGTCACTGTGAGATTCTCGCGTCGCTCTTACTATCAATTGACACAGCTTTTGGCTCAGAAATGGTTGCCCAGAAGTCCAAGCTAATATTGCTTTGATAATTGCCTCGGCATTACTAACTACACTCTCTAACCCTTGAGTTAAAGGAGAGGCTTCTTCCAAGGAAAAACCGGGCAAATCTACTGCTTGTCCGATATTAAAGGGAGTGCGCTTTTTATCTGCTATTAAATCGCTGGGTGCAGCTACTCCAAAAATCGCGAAGGTAATCCGGTTGTATTCTGGATTAATGGCTCGTTGGTTGTAACAATAACGAATTAAGGCGAAAAAGTCATCGACGGGAAAATCTAAGCTTAAAATACTATCAATTTCATCGACAAATATAAAAATTCGCTCGTTAGGAAATCTCGCTAATAATACCTCTTCAATAAATTGACTCAATCTTTGCAGGAGAGAAACTTCTTCTTGTTCTTGCCACCAGGTTTTTAAATTAACTTTTCCTACCAGATTGAAACTGCGCCACAAATCCCCAACAATTCCTTTATACCACTGTAAAGGAGTGATATTTTCGCTACCGATGCGAGTCATGTCGATCGTGCTGCATTGAAATCCTTCGGCTTGCAGTCGATGGAAGGTGCGAACGAGAAGGGAAGATTTGCCCATTTGTCGCGAATTGAGAATGTAGCAAAACTCGCCGAGTTTTAAGGCTTGATAAAGTTCGATATCTGCTTGTCGTTCGACATAGGTAGGCGCATCAGTGGTGAGACTGCCACCAATTTGGTAAGAGTAATCTTTCATAATTGATAGTTAATTGTTTCGGATAATTTAGCGATCGCCCACTGCATCGCACAAATGTCTATCCTCCTCCTTCACATCGGCATTTGTACGTAGGTACTCTCGCACGCGATCGCAACCAGAGGCTAGTACCCGATCTAACTCTACACTCTCCTCTAAATTCCAGAGAATTACTGTTTTATCCTCTGAAGCAGAAGCAAGAGTTTTGCCCTCAGAACTAAAAACTAAAGACCCCACCCGTGCGTTATGTCCAATTAAAGTGGTAATCTCATTGCCGTCACGTTGCCAAAGTTTAATCATACCGTCACTACCCCCTGTAGCGATCGTTTTATTGTCAGGACTAAAAGCCACACTCCAAATTCCAGAAAGATGTCCCTTGAGAGTGTGTAGCAACTTACCATCACGACTCCAAAGTTTAGCCGTTTTGTCATCACTCGCCGAAACAATTACCTCGCCGTCCGGGCTGAAAGCTACACCAAAAACTAAACTACTGTGACCTTGAAGGGTCTTAATTAACCTACCATCAAGTCGCCAAAGCTTAACTGTCTTATCTCCACTTGTTGAAGCAATAACCTTCCCATCAGGACTAAAAGCTACCCCCCAAACCCCAGCTTTATGTCCTCTGAGGGTAGTCAATTCGGTTCCGTCTAACTGCCAAAGTTTGACTGTTCTATCCCCACTGGAAGAAGCTATAATTTTGCCGTCAGGACTAAAAACGACTCTCCTCATATCAACTCCTCCTGGGAGAGTCTTCAATAAAGTGCCATCAGCACTCCAAAGTTTCACTGATTTGTCTGCACTAGCGACAGCAATAATGTTGCTATCGGGACTAATAGCAACACCACTAAACGCAGAGTTACGCCCCTCAAATCGCCTCAGTAACTTACGATTTCTGTGCCAAAGGAAAACCTCGTTTCCGCTTGATGAAACAACTAATCTTTGATTTTTGCTTAAAGCTACTCCCCAAACGCCAGCAGTATGTCTCCGTAGAATTGTCAGCAAGGAATTACTGAATTTCCAGAGTTTAACAGTACCATCAAAAGAAGTCGATGCGAGATATTCCCCATTGTGACTAAATGAAAGATCGCTAATTGCGCTGCCATGTGCTTTGATCGTGGTGAGTAAGGTGCCGTCAATGTTCCAGAGTTTGAGTATTTGGTTATCAGAACCAGAGGCGATCGTTTCTCCATCGGGGCTAAAAGCTAATGCCTGAACTCCTGCTTCATGGGCGGCAATTGTTCTTAACAAAGTGCCGTCACGGTGCCAGAGTTTAATAGTACCGTCTCCAGTGCCGGCAGCGATCGCATTACCATCAGGACTAAAGGCAATGGATAAAACAGGAGATTCATTTTGTGAAAGCGTTTTCAGCAAGGTGCCATCACGTCGCCAAATTTTCACAGTGCTATCTTCAGAAGCGGAGGCAATTAACTTTCCATCTGGGCTAAAAACTGCTTTCCTGACTACGCCAAGATGGCCTCTTAATGTCTTGAATAATGTGCCATTGCGCCGCCAAAGTTTCACCGTACTATCTTGGGAAGCTGAGACAATTAATTCTCCATCTTGGCTAAACTTGACGCTGTAAATTGGAGCTTTATGTCCTGTGAGAGTGTGTAAAGGTAGTGCTGCTTTATCTGTGCTACTGTTAAGCTGCCAGAGTTTAATGGTTAAGTCTCCACTCCCAGAAACGATAAGCTGACGATCGGGACTGATGGCAACTCCTAGAACGGGTGCTATATGTGCTTTGAAGGTGCGAATTAATCTGCCATCTTGATGCCAAATTTGCACCTCCCCGTCGCTTGTTCCCACAGCGATCATCTCATCATCAGGACTAATGGCTAAGGCATTCATCCAACCACTATTGCCTGAAAAACGGTTATATTCAATTGCTCCATAAATTGCTCGACGTAGCGCCGATTCAACCATGTCATTTGTCGGGCGATCTGTACCGTTTAATAGTTGTAGTTCTTTTCTGGCTTTGAGGGCTTCTATTAAGGCATCTAACCGCTTATCTAAGGCAAATAGGGCTTCGGAATACCGCGTTATACTTTGAATCTTACCAATTTTTTCATTGCGTTGGCTTTGAGTGGCTTGATGATATTGTGAAAAGGCGATCGCTCCCAATCCTAAAGCTAAGATTAATGCCATACTGAGTGTTACTATAAAATGTTTTTGTCGTTTGGCATTTTTTTTCTGCTCGAACAGGCGCGCTTCAACTTCTGTTAGTCGTGCTGCTTCTAGTGCTTGTTGCACTTCGATTCGGTCTAATTCTTCACTTTGGGATAAAAATTGATAATCTAGGTCACTTAAACTTTTTCCTCGCGCCCAATTTTGAGCGTCTTTCAATGCTTGTCCCCGCAATAGGCGCGATTTATCTTGTTGTTTTGCCGCCCACCACGCATCTAAGTTTTGCGAGTAAGGACGTAGTAATCCTAATTTGGTTTCGATCCATTCGCTGTCAAAAATTTTTTGATAAATTCGATTTTTTACTTTCAATAAACCTTGTTTTTTTTCTACCAAGCCACTGAGTAGCAATTCTATTTGTTCTCGACTGTCATCGGTTGGCACTGGCACGCATTGCCAAATTTTATGGTAAATTCCCAGCCATCTACCCATGCGTTGCTCGTTTCGCAAGATGCGATCGCGGATTGTCTTTAAATGCTCAGGTTCATCTTGCGATTCCCAGTTATTGATGATGTTTTCTGTCACCACCGATTCCACAAAAAATTCCTCGGTTCCCGGTGGGATTTTTAAATTCCCGCTGTGGGACTCGCCCGCAGTTGTTACCACTAACTCACATATTTTTTGAGTTAAGAATGGCTGCCCTTCCGTCCAAGCTAAGATTTCTTTGAGAACTGCTTGCGGATTGGCTATGACATTTTCTAATCCTTTCGCTAATGGTTGCGCTTCTTCTAAGCTAAATCCTGACAAATCGATTGCTTGTCCGATATTAAAAGGTGTCCGATTTTTATCGGCGATTAAATCGCTTGGTGTAGCTACTCCAAAAATCGCGAAGGTAATCCGGTTGTATTCTGGATTAAGGGATCGTTGGTTGTAACAATAACGAATTAAGGCAAAAAAGTCATCAACGGGAAAATCTAAGCTTAAAATACTATCAATCTCATCGACAAATATAAAAATTCGCTCGTTAGCAAAGTGTTCTAATAAAATATCTTCAATAAATTGACTCAATCTTTGCAGAAGAGAAACTTCTTCTTGTTCTTTCCACCAAGTTTTTAAATTAACTTTTCCTACCAGATTGAAACTGCGCCACAAATCCCCAACAATTCCTTTATACCATTGTAAGGGAGTGATATTTTCGCTACCGATGCGGGTCATGTCGATCGTGCTGCATTGAAATCCTTCGGCTTGCAGTCGGTGCAGGGTACGGACTAAGAGAGAAGATTTGCCCATTTGCCGGGAGTTAAGGACGTAACAAAATTCGCCAGCTTTTAAGGCTTCATAAAGTTCGGAATCTGCTTGCCTCACTACGTATGTAGGCGCATCACTGGCGAGACTGCCCCCAATTTGGTATGTTACCTGGGTCATGCCGTTTATGGGTGGGTTTAAAGGTGAGTATGTAGTAAATTTATTTAGAGGTGAGGATGTGGTGCTGGAGCTTCATTATAATATAAATAATGCCCAATTTTAATTAATTACCCCTTTTTTTTAGTCCGCGTAGGCGGACTTTGTTTGTATAGCAGCGATTTTAAATCGCCAGGAAAAGTGGAGTTTTCAAGGCGGATATTGGATTACGAAAAGAAACTGTAAAGCCGACTCTAAATAAAGTTGTGCGAACTAAAATACAGGCGGTACAACTCGCAGCTTAGCGTACAGCGGTTGTTATCGATATGAATCAGCCCCATACTAAATAATTTAGAAGCCACTATCGGCTCTAATTCCACTCCGTGTTCCGATTTTACCACTTGTTTAAGTGCAACCGCAAGTTCGGGATACTCTTGGAATGTGGCCCAAAAACTCCGCAAGTAATCTTTATAAATTCCCGCTATTGTCGGAGCTTCTTGTAGTAGCTGATCTAGCCTTACACTGTTTTGACAGAGGTGGTAAAGAGCTAGCCGCACCAGATAAGGATGTCCCCCTACCATTGCCATCAGTCGATCGCCATTGGGGCCATCTGTCCAATCCAGTCCGTGACGCTGGGCTAAAGCAACTATCTGCTCTTCTGTAAAATAGGGCACTTGCAGCGGCAAACCGACATTAAAAGGCGATTCCGTGAGCTTTAAAGGAATATAAATTTCTGTAGAGTGAAGAACGATTAACCGCAGTTTTTCCAGGGTCTTAATCCGCTTTGCTTCTTCATGCCAGCTTCGCAGCAGCGGCAAAAATTCTCTGGCAATTTTTGGATACTCAAAAATTCTATTTACTTCATTTAAAGCTAACACAAAAGGTGTACTTATTTCTGCTAATACATATTGTTGCAAATAGATGGTGCAGCTTACTTTGCTACCCATGTCTTCATCCCAATAATCATCTAATAGAGGTGGTAATCCTAGGTGACGGCTGATATTGGCACAAAACCAGCGTAAAAATTTATCGAGGTTGTCTAAAACAGCTTCCTCGGCTTGCTGAAAATCTAAACTTACTGTTCGATAGTCAAGAGAACTTGCACGATCTAAAATCCTTAGCAGAAGGGAACTTTTTCCCATCTTCCTGGGAGCCTTAATCCGCAGCACACTTCCTGGTTTGGTAATCTCTCGATAGGCGAGTTCTTCAATTAGGGGGTGATGGATATAAAATGGCGAACCGAGGGGCACGGGAGATCCGGGAAATTCTAAAGGTGTTGCGAGGCATTGGCTGCGGGTAAATTCTTCAATTAATTCTCGTTCCTCTGTGGTCAGGGAACGTGATTCTACACAAGAGCGAAAATTTGATTTGCTAATAGATGTCTGCAAGATTTGAGAGAGAGATTGCCACAAGGACGAGGCGATGTTTCTCAGGTAATGCTCTCCGTAATGAGAGGCAGATGCGATACTTGTATAAGTCTTTCCTTCCCAAACTTGGCGGAGTATGATTTCTTGTATGGGATATAAATCTTTTTGTAATCGCACACGAGTTAGCTGTAGTACCTCATCTATCGTCATAACGAGCAATAACCATATAAGTGTATCGTTGATATTATCACTTATGATTGAGTGTAAAGCTCAGAGCGATCGCCGATTGGATTGCGACACGATACTGTCGCGACATTTTTCATGGGGTAATTGGTCAAATCGGTTAAATCTCCCCGAAGAGTATCACTGTCAATGATCAAGAATTCCCTCGCGGGGCGGGGGCGGGTGTATTTAACCTGTCTGCACTTTTCAAGGGTACAAAAGTGAACCCACCTCTACAGGTTTTTGAGAATGGTTCTCTTCGTTAATTTAAATGCGTGACATCCGTTAAATCTGGTAATTACCCCGTTGCCTGACTGGTCACTCAGTGCTACAACCCAATTTTAATGGGCGCTGGCGCTCCTACTGGAAAGGAATCTGCGCTCAGTTTTTCTTGATCGTTGCCCAAAATGTCATGCCGGTGTCACAGTTGATAGTGAAAGCAGAATTAAAAATGTGACAGTTGACTTTGCTAAAGCTTAGTCGATTGATGTTAATTTAATTACAAGTAGTTTCATATCGCTGCATTTACTCATCACAAGTGTTAAGTCCAAAAGCCTAATTTTTATTTTTGTGCCAGCAGTTTTTTTAATTTTCCTGTAACCACCTCTCAAAAATATTAGCAAATAACCGAGTTAATTTGATGCAAATGGTTCATGAAATGTTTTCAAATTATTTTATTCCTCACGGTCATTGCTACTTGTGGAAGCCGGGATTAGTGAGGCTACACGTTTTGTCCGATGGCTTGATAGCCGTCGCTTATTTTTTGATACCGATCACGCTTATTTATATTGTCAAAAAGCGGCAAGACGTGCCTTTTGACTGGGTTTTCATGCTGTTTGGCTCTTTTATTGTCTGCTGCGGGATTACCCATATTATGGAAATATGGACGCTGTGGCATCCTAATTATTGGTTCTCTGGTTTTCTTAAAGGGATTACGGCGCTGATTTCGCTATGTACAGCAGCAGTGCTGGTGGAACTAATCCCAAAAATCTTGGCTATTCCCAGTCCTGATCAATTGGCGGTGGCAAATGTAGCTTTACAAAAGGAGATTTGTGAGCGCAAACAAGCTCAAGAAGCACTCTCGGAATTAATGCTAGAATTGGAAAAACGGGTGATGGAGAGGACGATCGCTTTAGAATCGACCAATGAACTTTTGCTACAGGAAAATCGCGATCGCTCTTTGGCTGAAAATTCATTGCGGCACTCGGAAGCTAAACTGCGAGAACAAACTCAGCATTTAGAGAACGCTCTGCAACAACTTAAAGGCGCTCAAACTCAACTCGTGCAAACTGAAAAAATGTCGTCTTTGGGGCAAATGGTAGCTGGGGTTGCCCACGAGATCAATAACCCTGTTAACTTCATTTATGGCAATCTGATTCCTGCGGAGGAATACATTAAAGAGCTTGTAGAATTGATTAAGGCTTATCAAGTTTATTACCCCACTCCGGCGCCGGAAATTGCAGACAAGATTCACACTATCGAACTCGATTTTATTTTAAAAGACTTGCAAAAACTTTTTGGTTCGCTCAAAATTGGAGCAGAGCGAATTAGGGAAATTGTTAAATCTTTACGGACTTTCTCCCGGTTAGACGAAGCCGACATGAAAAAGGTCAATATCCATGAAGGTCTCGATAGCACTTTAATGATTTTGCAGCACCGCTTGAAAGAACAACCAAACCGTCCGCCTATTCAAGTGATTAAAGAGTATGGAGATTTGCCAGAATTGGAATGCTACGCTGGACAGCTTAACCAAGTATTTATGAATATTTGTTCTAATGCTATTGATGCTTTAGAACAGATTGTACAGCAGGGAGATTTGACCAACGGCTATTGGGAAAATAATTTATTTGACTACTCACAAAACCCCTATTGCCCACTGCTAAAAATTCGCATCCGCACGCTTTTAGTTGATGGCAAGTGGGTGCAGATTCACATTGCTGATAATGGCACTGGCATAGATTATGATGCGATCGCTAAAATTTACGATCCATTTTATACAACGAAACCTATCGGTGCTGGTACCGGACTGGGTTTGGCGATTTCTTATCAGATTATTCAATCCCATGAAGGTTATTTGCGCTGCACATCCGAGGTTGGCAGAGGTACGGAGTTTATCATTGAAATTCCTTTGCGATCGCAATTTAGCGAGCGCCACCTAGTGCAGAAGCAAGCTGTTATGAACAAGCTGGGTTGAGGCGTTAATAAATAATGCTTAATCCAGCTACAATTTTCGGTTGATTTTATTTTTTGCCTAACTTAGGCATCATCAAATCCATATTATCTGCCAATAACAAGTATTATGTGGGAAGCACTCAAAAATATCTTTTCCCCTACTCAGTATATGCCTCACGGTCATTGCTATCTTTGGCAAACGCCTTTAGTGTGGCTGCACGTAACTGGGGACTTTTTAATCGCGATCGCCTACTATTCAATTCCGGCGATGCTAATTTATTTTATCTTCAAGCGGCGCGATGTTCCTTTTTTAGGAATATTTGCTTTATTTGGTGCATTTATTATTCTCTGCGGCACTGGTCACTTGCTAGACATTTGGACGTTGTGGCATTCCGCTTATTGGCTGTCGGGGATTGAAAAAGGAATTACTGCACTGGTTTCCTGCTTCACCGCCGCCTCGATGGTAACACTATTGCCCCAGTTTTTGTCTTTAAAAACCCCCCAAGAATTAGAGGCAATCAATTGCAAGTTGCAGACTGAGATTGCGGTGCGTGAAGAGGCTGAGTTAGCGTTGCGCCACGCTTATGATGATTTAGAAATTAAAGTTCAAGAACGCACCGCAGAGTTGAGAAAAATCAACGGTTATTTAGAAGCAGAAATTAGAGAAAAGATAGCCGCTGAATCGGCTTTGCGAGAACGAGAGACTAGGTTGACAGAACAACAAAATGGTTTGCTAGAATTAGCGAAAAATTCTAGTATCTACGAGGGAAATATCGCCGAGGCGTTGAGAGAGATTACGCAAATGGCAACTCGTACCCTGAATGTTGATAGGGCAAGTATTTGGTTTTATCAGGAAGATAAATCCTCACTGTGCTGTGCGGATATTTACGAACTGACTCCCAATCAACACAGCGCCGGCGCAGAACTGAAAGTTGCTGACTATCCTAGCTATTTCCAAGCTTTGAATACAGAACAGGCGCTGGCAGCGGTTGATGCCAAAACCGATCCGCGCACCCGAGAATTTAGCGAATCTTATTTGACGCCTTTAAACATTTCGTCGATGCTAGATGTTCCTATTACCCATCAAGGACAAATTGCGGGTGTAATTTGTTTAGAACATCAGGGAACGACCAGGAATTGGACGCTCGACGAACAAAGCTTCGCTAGCTATGTGGCGCAGATCGCAGCTTTAGCAATGGAAGCTCGCGATCGCAAGCAAGCCGAGTTAAACTTGCGTTCTGTCACCGAACGCTTGCAATATTTGCTGGCGACTACTCCGGCGGTGATTTTTAGCTGCAAATTAGGGGGGAATTATGACGTAACATTTGTCAGCGATAATATTGTTTCAATGATGGGTTATGAAGCCAGAGAATTTCTTGATGGTTCCCTTGATTGGCATAGCCTCATTCACCCAGACGATAGAGAAAATGTTGCAACTGCATTCGCTCAGATATTGGAAAAAGAATCGATTTCCTACGAATACCGCGAACGGCACAAAGACGGTACTTATCGCTGGATATACGATGAGATCAAGTTAGTCAAAAATTCTGCTGGCATACCTGTGGAGTGCGTGGGTTATGGAGTAGATATTACTGCTCGCAAACAGGCGGAAGCAGCTTTGCAGCAACAAGTAAAAAGGGAGCGGCTCGTGAATTCCATGCAAGAGCGAATTCGTTCCTCTCTTAATCTAGAAGAAGTGCTGACAATGGCTGTGGAAGAAGTCCGCCAGTTTTTGTCAACTGATAGAACAGTTATTTACCGCTTTAATCCAGATTGGAGTGGATTTATAGCCGTCGAGTCGGTATGTGTCGGTACGATGCCGATTTTGGGAATTGATATTAATGACCCTTGTTTTCGAGAACACTATGTCTCTATTTACCAGCAGGGACACGTCCGCGCGATCGACAATATTTATACGGCAGGTATTTCAGAGTGCCACATTAATTTACTAAGCGAGTTGGAAATTAAAGCTAACCTCGTCGTTCCCCTTTTGCAAGGTGACAAACTATGGGGGTTACTCATTGCTCATCACTGCCGCAGTCAAAGGCATTGGAACTCTTCTGAGATAGAATCTCTCAAGCAAATTTCCGTGCAGCTAACAATTGCCATCCAGCAATGCACCCTTTTTGAACAAGCCAAAACAGAAATTGCCGATCGCAAATTAGCAGAAACAGCATTACAAAAAGCTGTCGTAGCTGCTGATACAGCTAACCGTGCCAAGAGCGAATTCCTTTCTTCTATGAGCCATGAATTGCGGACTCCCCTGAATGCCATTCTCGGATTTAGTCAGGTGATGGTGCGCGATTCATCTCTCAACAATCAACACCAACAGCACCTAGAAATTATTAATCGCGCCGGTGAACACTTGCTTGCCCTGATTAATGACATTTTGGAAATGTCTAAAATTGAAGCGGGCAGAAGTCAGCTTAATGAAAGCAGTTTTAATTTAATGCGCTTGCTAAAAACCTTAGAAGAAATGTTCCGATTAAAAGCTAAATCTAAGAAATTGCAGCTAAATTTGGAAGTGGGTGACGGCGTACCACACTTTGTTACGGGAGATGAAGGTAAATTGCGGCAAATTTTGATTAATCTTGTAGGAAATGCGATCAAGTTTACAGAGAGGGGTAGCGTTACTTTGCGAGTGAAAAAGAAGGTACAAGAAAGTTTGGGGGCTGAAACCGCAGAGTTTTCGGACACACAAACAAAACTTGTCGGCGCGGCTTCTGAACATTCCGAAAGCTTAGCGGTTGAAACCACAGCTATACAAAGGAAACCCGGATGGTGCACTGGTTTTAATGAGTCCGAAAGCTTGGCACACTGTGATTGTGTAGACGCGAATCACCTTTACCCGGAATTGTTACGCCTTCAGTTTGAAATTGAAGATACTGGCCTTGGCATTGCCACAGAAGAAATGAATAAGTTATTTGAACCATTTGAGCAAACAAAAACAGGTCAAAAGTCTCAACAGGGGACTGGATTAGGTTTACCAATTAGCCGCAAATTTGTACAAATGATGGGAGGAGATATTACAGTCAGCAGTACACCTCAGTTGGGAAGTAAGTTTGCATTTGATATTCAAATCAACCATGCCACTCCCACTGAAATTAAAATTCTTAAACCGCAGAAAAAAGTCATGGGTTTAGCACCGAGTCAACCAGAATACCGGATTTTGGTTGTTGACGATCGCGCCGATAACTGCCTAGTCATAGAGAGATTATTGTCACCACTAGGCATCCTCGTGCGAGAAGCTAGAGATGGTGAAGAAGCTATTGCTGTATGGGAGGATTGGCAACCGCACCTGATCTGGATGGATATGCAGATGCCTGTCATGGATGGCTATGAAGCCACCAGAAAAATTAAAGCTCATCCTCTCGGAAAACAAACTGTAATAGTTGCTCTTACTGCGAGCGCTTTTGAAGAGGAACGACAAACTATTTTAGGAGCAGGATGCGATGATTTCATGCGTAAACCCTTCGAGGCAAAGATACTATTTGCGAAAATGGAAGAACTTTTAGGAGTACGTTACATTTACGAGGAATCAGTTGATGCACCACTAGAAAATGAAAACGAAATTAGCGGAGTGACTAGCAATCAATCTGTCGAGTCACAACTCGGTCAAATGCCTCTTGAGTGGGTAGAAAAGATATCTCATGCTGCTCATGAATGTTGCGACGATAAAATTGTTAAGTTGATTGAGGAAATGCCTAGCGAGTTTGCTTTTGCCGCAGAATACTTAACTACTTTGGTGCAGGATTTCCTATTTGACGATATTATAGATATAGCGCAGTCAGCAGTTGCAACGAGGTAAAAATAACAGTTTTCAACTAATCTTAACTTGGGAGGCAATTCTATTTAAAAAAGACCTAACATTACGCCCCAATACCGTCTCCTTGCCATCTATTTTTAGCAAGGTAAATCGGATTTTCTACCGTTGCGTTTTTTTGAGGTAAACTTTTTAAGTGTTAATATCTTTTATCTTGACAAACTACCGTGAGCGATCGCATGGACAGCCATCATTATCCTACAATTCAAGCCAACATTTTAGTAGTTGATGATAAGCCCGATAATGTGCGGCTTTTATCTACAATCTTGACCGAACAAGGGTATCAGGTTCGTAAAGCGCTGAACGGGCAAAGGGCGATCGCTACAGTGCAAGAGTTTCCGCCGACTCTAATTTTGCTGGACGTGATGATGCCAGACATGAATGGATATGAGGTATGTGCAAAGTTGAAAGCTTCACCAAAAACCAGTTCCATTCCCGTGATTTTCTTAAGCGCCTTAGATGACGTTTTAGATAAAGTGAAAGCTTTTGAGGTGGGAGCAGTTGACTATATTACTAAACCTTTTCAAGGTAAAGAAGTATTGGCACGAGTGGCAAATCAGTTAACTATTCAAAGTCAACAACAGTTACTGCAACAGCAAACGAAGCAATGCCAAGAACTTGTCGAACGTTTGCAAAACGAAATTAAAGAGCGGCAGGGGGTGGAGCTAGCTTTACGGCTTGCTCAAACAAAGTCGGATCATTTATTGCTGAATATTTTACCAGCAGCGATTGTTGAAAATTTGAAAAAGGGCGAGGGTTCTCCTGCCCAGAGGTTTGATTCAGCAACAGTTCTTTTTGCCGATATTGTCGATTTTACGTCTATTGCTGCTAGAATGTTACCTCTAGAATTGGTAAATGTATTGAACCAAATTTTTTCAAGGTTTGACCAATTAACTGAAAAACACGGTTTGGAAAAAATTAAAACAATTGGAGATGCTTATATGGTAGCGGGGGGGTTGCCGGTGCCGAGGGCAGATCATGTAGAAGCGATCGCGAATATGGCATTGGATATGCAGGAAGCGATCGCTGATTTTCAAACTGACAGAGGCGAACCATTTCAAATTCGGATTGGCATTCATACAGGACCAGTAGTTGCTGGCGTAATTGGCACTAAAAAATTTATCTATGACTTGTGGGGAGATACTGTTAATGTGGCTTCTCGGATGGAATGTCAAGGATTACCGGGATATATTCAAGTTACTACGGCTATTTACGAACTGTTAAAAGATGGGTATTTATTGGAGGAGAGAGGTGCGATCACGATTAAAGGAAAAGGAGAGATGAGCGTCTATTGGCTAAAAGGTAAAAAAGGTAATTCAGCGGTAGAAACCGCTTCTCGTCAAACGAATTCCTCTCCTAGCGAAGTAATAGAGTACCCAAATACCCCACTTCTTTAAGAAGTCGGGCATCTAACCTAAAAGCTACGGATGAACGTTGAACTAATCCTTAAAAAATGAAAATAATTTGCAATTGCAAATTAGTATTTTCCCGGAAGATTTCAATGCGATCGATAAATTCTCGAAAGTAAAACCTGCGTTCTGATTCTGATAAATCGAGCCAAAATTGCGGCAGGGAAACAGTTTGGGCAATTTCTCGCAAATTTACTGGGGGTAGTTGCGCTAATTTGCTTTGCAGTTCGGCAATTTCGGTGCGGATTTTGTAGGCTCTAAACTCGGCCGTTTCCGTGTCTAAAATGCCGCTTTCAATCAGGGTCCCAAGTTGCTCTATGATTTCTTGTTTCGATGCGATCGCCCTGACAATTCCTGCTTTAATTCCATTCATATTCGGCATTTGCAACCCAGCAACAGCATCGGGTAAATCCCGACAAATACCGGCGATGGTTAATTGCAATACTTCATCGTAGGAAAGGCCGCTACATTTAGGCTGTTTTGGACAGTTAATCGGTCGCAAATAAAGGTATTCTTTTTCTTGGCGGTAGGAGGTGACTTTGGCAACTGTCATGGGGGATTTGCATTCTGCACAAATTGCTAAACCTGCGAGGGAACGTGGGGCGCTAGCGCTGCGAGGAGAAAGGCAGCGGTTGCGGCGCAGTAACCTGTCTATTTGGGCGGCTTCTTCTCTGGAAATAATCGGGACGTGGGTGTTAGAAATTACTTGACCGTTTTGATATTCCAAATCACCTCGGTAGGCTGGATTTGTCAGCCAGCGGCGGCCGGTGCTTACAGAGATTTTTTTGTTGTATTTCTTGGCTAAATACCGCACGGAACCTCGCAAGGAACCGTAAATTAAAAAGTGTTCAAAAAAGTCTTTGACGGTGGGGGCGGTGGTTTTATCGATCGTATAACAATCTTTGCCGCGCCGGTAGCCGTAGGGAGCCTTACCCGGTGGAATCCGGGATTTGATGCGGTTGCGGGCGTGTCCTTTGCGAATACTCCGGCTGTGTTGGCTGCGCTGGATTTCTGCGAGGATTTGCAGCAAGTTTTGGCGGTTTCGCGGTTCTGTTTCTGCTTGTACGATGATTTCGACGCCGAGGTTTTCGAGTTGGGCGAGGTGCGAACACACTTGCTGTACGGTGTCGCCGAGTTCTTCAAACCGCTGAATTAATAAGTATTTGACTGGTTCTGTTTGGCAGTCTTTGAGGAGTTGTTGCAGTTGTTGTCGCCCTCCTAAGTCTTGATAGGTGCGATCGACTTCTTGGCCCCAAATTTCCGGTGCGGGTGCTGCTTCCAGTAGCGGTTCAGTGTAAGAATAAGCGATGATTTTCATCTGTTACTCGCTGAGTTCGATGATGTTGCCGTCGGGATCTTGGGTAAATAATGCCGATCGACCTGACGCGCTCATTTGAAACGGGCAATTGTGAGCGATTAACTGCTGTTTGGCTGCCTCTAAGTTGGCCACAGAAAATGCTAGATGTCGGTTGCGTCCCCATTTGGCATGGTCTACGGCATCTGGGATAATTGTTGCACCTAAAATTAGGTGGAGCTGGAAGTCGCCGATTTGATACCAGATTCCGGGAAATTTTAAGTCGCGATCGATTTTTTGCAGTTTTAGTACGGTGCTGTAAAAGTGTTGGGATTTTTCCAGGTTGGAGATGAGTAGGGCGGAGTGGAGGGATTGAGTAATTTGCATTGTTTGTTGGAATTTATTGTTTTATTTTAACCGCTGATGCAGGCAGATGAGCGCTGATGAACGCAGATTTTTTGATGTTGGTTGAGTTTTTGATATGATAACATTGTCCGTCGATCTTAATATATCTATTATCAAGTCTTGTAACAAAAAACTGCCCCCTGGGAGTGTTTTTAACAATGGTTTCTCAAAAAAGTGCGATCGTCTCCAAAGCGGGCAAATTCCCTCTCCGCAATGTCTTGGTAGTTCCCTTTGTTCTCCAAATTTTGGCTGCTGTTGGCTGCGTTGGCTATCTCTCTTACAGAAACGGAGAGCAGATAGTCAACGATATTGTTAGTCAGTTGCGGCAGGAAGTGAGTGCGAGAGTTTACGAACGTGTTCAAACCTATCTGGAAGCTCCGCCACTGGTGAATCAGATTAATCAGGATGCTGTACCTTTGGGGGTGTTGAACTTTGACGATTTGGAGCAAGCTCGACCCTATTTTTGGAAACAAGTTCTGCAATTTAAGTCGATCGGTCACGCGGGAATTGCCAACGAAAAAGGTCAGTACCTGCGTGTGGGTTGGGTAAATCGGCTGGTTGGACTTGAACAACCTCAGCTTGCCCAGCAACTGATTCCGGGGGGCGGCGACTTGATATATTACAACCTTGACGATAATGGAAACCCGACAACAATCGACAAAAACACGCCCAATTATGACGTTCGCACGCGCCCTTTTTACAGAGTAGCTGTTGAGAAGAAACAGGCAGCTTGGAGTGAAGTTTATATTAATTTTGGCTACGGTACGCTGCAAATTAATGCGAGTGTACCCTATTACGATGCCGAAGGGAAACTAATTGGGGTGCTGACTTGCCAGATGGGACTAGATCAAATTCGCCACTTCCTGCAAACCTTAAGGGTGGGTAATTCCGGTCAAGTATTTATCATTGAACCCCAGGGTGAGTTAATAGCCACCTCGCTTAAAGAACAGCCTCTTTCGGTGGGAACAGGCAAAGATACAACGCGGCTAAAAGCACAAGAAAGCAGCAACCCGCTGATGCGTCAGAGTGTGGTTTATCTGCTCGAACGCTTCAAGCATTTGGAAGATATCGAGCAAACTGTTCAACTTGACTTTAAGCTGAACGGTGAGCGGCAATTTATCCAAGTTTCTCCGCTAACTGACAAGTACGGTCTCAATTGGCTGAGTGTAGTAGTAGTTCCTGAAGCGGACTTTATGGCGCAGATTTATGCTAACACTCGCTACACCATTTTACTGTGTATAGTGGCTCTCATTGTCTCTGTTGGAGTGGGTATTTTCACCGCTAGCTGGATTACTCGCCCCCTAAACCAAATTGCTCAAGCTTCAGAATATCTAGCAGGTGGTGCTCTTAACCAGAAAGTTGCTTCCAGTCAAATCGGGGAAATTGAAACCTTAAGAAATTCCTTTAACAGCATGGCGATACAACTGCAAGAATCCTTTGAAACACTAGAAGATAAAGTCAAAGAACGTACCTCTGAACTCGCCACAGCCACCAAACAAATTGCCACTCTCAACCAGCTCCTGAAAGCGGAAAACCTTCGCATGAGCTCCGAACTCGATATGCTCAAACAAATGCAGCAGTTGATTCTGCCAAAACCTGCTGAACTCGCAGCCATTCAAGATTTAGATATTGCCGGATTTATGGAGCCAGCCTCGGAATTAGGTGGTGATTACTACGACGTACTTTGTACTAACGGGGTTGTCACGATTTGCATTGGTGATGTCACCGGACACGGATTAGAAAGCGGCATTTTGATGGTGATGACTCAAGCTGCTGTCCGCACTCTTCAAGAAATGCAAGAATCCAACCCGGTGCGTTTTTTAGATACCCTCAACCGCACTATTTATAAAAATGTCCAGCGCATGAACTCCGACAAAAATATGACACTAGCTTTGCTAAACTATGCGGATCGCACAATTAGTATCAGCGGTCAACATGAGGAAACTCTTGTGGTCAGGAAAGGTGGTAAAATCCAGCGGATAGACACCATGAATTTAGGATTTCCGCTCGCCTTAGATGAGGATATTTCCGATTGGATTAGCCATGTTTTAGTAGACTTAGAGCCGGGGGACGGGGTGGTGCTTTACACTGACGGCATTCCCGAAGCTAGAAATATGCACAAAAAATTCTATGGTATTGAAAGACTCTGTGAAGTTGTTTCTCAAAACTGGCACTTGAGCGCCGAACAAATCAAGGAAGCCACCATCGCTGATTTGCGAAAGTTTATTGGAAAACAAAAGGTTTTTGATGACATTACTTTGCTAGTATTGAAGCAACAGGGAAATATTGTGCATAATTTATGATTGACGATCGTCAACCAGGTTTCTACGAGGAATCTTGGATTTAGTGGTCAAGCATCGAAGCAGAAACAGGATTTCGAGTTCCGCGCTTGTAAGTTATAATAATTTACAGCGAGGAAGTCAAACAATTTTGCGCTTCCAAATTCGGAAGTAGAAATTATGAAACCACAAATAAATTTAGCACCATCTAAATCTCCAGAAGAACTCCATACCCAGCTACAGGAGTTGAGCGAAAAACTTGAGGAAGTAGAGGATGAAAAAAATAGCTATGAAACCTTAGTAGAAATTATTACGCAACACTCCACGGATCTGGAAAACCAGATCCATCATAAAAACCGAGAGATGCAGACTTACATCGAGCAGGTAAAAAAGGTTATAGATGCAGCTATTGCTGTAAAAAACAATAGCTTTCAACCCCAGATATTGTCAGATGTGGCAGCGCGCAGTGATGCACTGGGAGAACTGGCACAGGTATTCTCGCATATGGTCCAAACGGTGAAAGCGCGGGAACAAGAATTAGAGAAACTTTTGCAGGCTTACGGACGTTTTGTTCCCGATGAATTTCTCCAATTTCTCGGCAAGCAAAGCATGGTTGATTTCCAGCTTGGAGATCACGTGAGCAAAGAGATGGCAATTATGTTTTCCGATATGCGTTCCTTCACCACGATGGCGGAGCAAATGACTCCTCAAGAAAACTTTGACTTCATCAATAACTATTTACAGCAAATTAGTCCCGAAATTCGTAAGCACAATGGTTTTATTGTCAAGTATATTGGAGATGGAGTCATGGCAGTTTTTCCTGATGGCGTGGATGATGCTATTCAGGCAGGAATTGTGAAGTTGGAGCAGTTGCAGAAATACAATCAAAGCCGTAAAATAAATGGGGATATACCGCTGAAGATTGGCATTGGTATCCATGTGGGTGATACGATGGTTGGGATTATTGGAGATGCAAATCGGATGCAAGCAGATGCGATCTCAGATCATGTCAATCTCACAGCTCGTCTGGAAGGTTTGACTAAGTATTATGGCGTATCTTTATTAATTTCTGGAGATGTGGTACAACATTTGAGTCAACGCGAAAAGTATCATATCCGTTTTTTGGATCGGGCTATTGTCAAAGGTAGACAAGAAGCCATTTTAGTTTGTGAGGTCTTAGATGTTGAAGTAGAACCAGTGCGATCGCTCAAAATTCAAACTTTGCCTATATTTGAGGAGGGACTCCAAGAATATTGTCAGGGAAATTTTGCTAAGGCCATAGTTTGTTTTGAACAGATAGTGGCGCTAAATCCAGATGACAAGCCCAGTCAACTTTACCTAAAACGCCTCCAATCGCTGTTAGAAAAGAGTTTTCCTGCTAACTGGAATGGCGTGTGGAAATTTACCCAGAAGTGACATTGATACATCAATTGGAGGCAGAAAAATCATGACATCTGGAAGCTTAAAAACAATGACACAAATCTTTGGAGAATTCATTGAAGAATTTCCTCCTGAACACGACTCCCTAGAACTTACATTTACCCCCAGTTCTCGCCCCATCAAACAGCGCTGGCGCAATAACAGGCTTTCAGCTCATTTTGTAGCCGATTATTTGTCTAGCTTTCTACCGGTGGATGAGGAGGATGCTAGCAGCGAGAAACGGATAAAAGAAAGCAAGGGAGCTGTGAGCTATGTGGCAAACGAACTCTTAGAAAATGCGATAAAATTTAATAACGATGATACCAATTACAAGGTCAGATTTGGTATACATTTTATTGGTGAAACAGAGGTGACGGCGATAATTTTTGCCAGTAATAGTGTCAAGCCAGAAAGGGCAAATAAATTGAAGGAGTTTATTGAAGAAATTCTGGCTTCCGATCCCAATGAACTTTATTTGCAGCAGCTTGAAAAGAATGCGGAATCGGAAAGTGACACATCGGGATTGGGATTGCTGACGATGATTAATGACTATTCAGCTAAGATAGGTTGGAAATTCGAGCGCAGACCAGATAGTGATACCATCATTGTTACGACTGTGGTTCAAATTAGGGTCTAGTTGCTAGCATTTCAATATTTACTCTCTTGTGCGATCGCACTATTTTAGTCAGGAAACAAAATTACAATGGGCATTCAAGAAATTCAAGGTGAAGATTACAGCATTCAGTACGATCCAGAATCAGTCACAGTCACTTTCCAAGGCGAACTGAGCCTGAGCGGTCCAGCAGAGTATGCGCCAATAGTCGAATTGTTAGATGAGGTCGCCAATCCCGAACCGCCTACTATTACCTTGAACCTAAAAAATTTGGAATTTGTTAACAGTTCTGGTATCAGTATGCTGTCGAAGTTTGTTATTGCCGTTCGGAAAAAGAAAACGATTCAACTTTTGGTATTGGGTTCAAATGATGTTCCCTGGCAACAGAAATCTCTCAGAAATTTAGAAAAGCTGTTGCCAACTTTGAAGCTCGAATTAGCGTAGGATATGTGTAAATGTAAATTTTAACTACAGTTAATACAGGCGGGACGCCCGTTCCACACACAGTTAACATAGGCGGGACGCCCGTGCCACACACAGTTAAAATAGATAAATTTGGATGATTAGTAAATTGCTTAAGTTTGCTGGATCGGCAGTTCAATGATAAACTCGGTTCCCTTGCAGGCTTCAGACTCGCACCGGAGCGATCCTCGGTGATTTTCTACTAAGATTTTGTAGACAATAGACAATCCTAAACCGGTACCTTTACCAATTTCCTTAGTGGTGAAAAACTGCTCGAACATTCGCTCTTTTATCTGTGGTGTCATTCCGGTTCCCGTGTCAGCAATCCGCACTCTCACGCGATCGGGGCCAGCTAATTCTGTGGTGATAAAAATTTTTAGCGCAGCATGGGGCTGATTTTGTGATACTTCGTCCAAAGCATCGATCGCGTTGGTAATTAGATTCATAAATACTTGATTTAGCTGTCCTGAATAACACTCTACAGGAGGCAATTTTCCATAACTTTTAACTACTTGAATGTCGCGACGGTCTATTTGAGAATTGAGACGGTTTCGCAAAATTAACACGGTGCTGTCAATGCTGTCGTGCAAATCGCACATGGTCATGTTACTGTTATCGGTTCGCGAAAAGTTGCCCATAGATTTGACAATTTCGCGAATGCGATTGGAACCCATTTGCATGGAAGAGATAACTTTAGGCAAGTCTTCAACTAGAAAATCAAGATCTATCTCTTCGATTTTAGCTGTGATTTCGGGACAGGGATTGGGATAGCATTCTTGATAGAGACACAGCAGGTTCAACAAATCTTGAGTATAAATTGCGGCATGGCTCAAGTTGCCGTAAATAAAACTAACTGGGTTATTAATTTCGTGGACGATACTAGCCATTAGCGCCCCCAGCGAAGACATTTTTTCGCTGTGGAGGAGTTGAGCTTGAGTTTGTTTTAGTTCGCAAAGTGCGCGATCGAGCTGGGCGGCTTGAGCTTCCGCTTTCGAGGTAGCAGCACAACTTTCTTGATAAAGTTCAACCTGTTTAAGGTCGATTTCAAATTGTTCGATTTCGCTTTCTTGCTGGTATTGACTCACCACGGCATCGAAAGCTTCTAGCAAGTCGCCGCCCGCTGCTTCGACAATGTACAGCAGGTGGGGGTTTTCCAGCATGAGTTCGGCATCAGGAACTTGCACCAATGCTTTTATTCGATCGATATATGAGCGCACTTGTTTGTCTAAATACAGTGGCGGCTCAAAATACATTGCCTTGAGGGCGGGTGAAGGGGGACTCACTAAGTTGACGCTGCTGCCAAGATTAATTAAGTCGCGGTGCGATTTTTCCATAAGCTCGATCGCCTCTAACAAATCCCGGCGCAGTTTTGCTCTTTCTACCCCATTCTGAGAGGAAACTAACCTCATGCAAAAAAAAGCCGTTCGTTGGGACAGCATTCGCTGGCGGCCGCTGATGTTAATTACCGCAGCACTAATTTTTCTGGCTGTCGTAATTTCTTCCAGATTAAAGTAGTTGCTCAGTGCTGCCATTGGTAATACCCCCGACTCCACTAAATGTCTGTAGCTCCTGCTGACACAAGATTTAAGAGCCATAAAAAAAATTGTACAAGACACTAATCAATATATTCTGTATTTCCTAATAAAGTAGTATACTAAAACACAATTATTTTCCATTGGTGGCTTATCACAATTTTTATAATTCGGCTTCTTGCACAGTTTTTCTTAATGATTCAAAAATTCACAAGTCAACTTCGCCATAATTTGAGCTTGAGTTTGCGGCAACCCGTGAGTAGCATTGGGAATAATTACTAACTCGGCCCCCGGTATCTCGTTAGCGTAGGTTTCACAGTGCCATAGAGGAATTGTTTCGTCGCTATCTGCTGCGATAACTAAGGTAGGAATTTGCAATTTGTGAATTTCTTTTTCTACTGTATCAACTGCGTCTTCCGGCCGCATCCGACTCATTAAAAATGACCTTGCTACTGGTTGAGACATTAACTCCCTGCGCCACCCGGAAATTTGCTGCAATTTCTCACTTTTTCCCGCTAAACTAGCAAAAGGTTTTGCCAACTGCAAAGCCCAATCAACGGCTGGGGTTTCCCACAACAGCGGCCGCAAAGCATCATATTGACCGCAAAAACTATCGTCCCGAATTCCCGCTGGGGCTGCTAATACTAAACTGCTGACAGAATTAGGATATTTTAGGGAATATGCAGATGCTACCCAACCGCCAAAAGAATGTCCGATGATGCAGCAGGGTTCGATATTTAGTTGTTCTACAACTTGCCGCACAAAAGCAACTTCTACAGCTACGTCGTAGCGGATTTCTGGTTTGCTGGATTCTCCAAAACCCAACATATCTAAACTGATGCACCGAAACTGAGATTGCAATAACTCAATGAACGGCAGCCAGCAAGTCTTTTCTCCTAAGAAACCGTGCAGCATCAATAAGGGTCTGCCGCACCCGATGTCGAGGTAGGCGGCTGTTTGGGTGGTGCTATTGACAAATGTAGTTAATGTGTGCGTTTGTCCTCGAAGTGCTTGAGACTGCATGGGTGATCGACTCCTAATAGGTAAGATACATTTGTAAAGGATTGTAACAAAAAAGCAGTTCAAACGTTAAACTTCATTACGGAGTACACAGTTAGAAATAGACCATGATATTGTCTATGATTATTAGAAAACACTACAAACCCAAAGCAGGAGAACACTTTGAACTCTACTTTAAAACAGTACCCGGCTTGCTCTCTTCGCGAAGATGTCAGTGAGTACGTAGCACACCTACAGCTTCACATGACGTTACAAGCTCGCAACTTGCTCCCTACCATTACCACCGCTAAGGATAGTCGCGAACAACTGTTGCAGCAGACTCAGGCTCATTTTGAGAAACGTGTTTCTCGACAAACTATTTAAACAAATTTAACGATCGCCCGCGGTCGATCGAACTTTCCCACATTTCAGCATCCCAGAAACCCGGTAGCCTCAACAATACCGGGTTTCTTTTCGGCTAATTATGCAGGGGCCCGGTTTTGGGTAATATGCGTTCGGTGTGTTTTAAATTTAATGTCTATGCGAATTCCGATTATTGCATTTTTGACTTTGGCTGCGCTGGCTGGCGGCGAATTGACGGCGCAGGCGATTGATCCGAGTGCCGCACCGACTGAGGCGGAGTTTAGAGAGGGAACCGCAGAGGCGCAGAGGGCGCAGAGGGAGGAGGATGAGGTCATCGGTGACAACTTAACGTCAAACCGACCATCTCTGTTGTTTGTAGCGAAGTCTAGATCCCCCCTAGCCAAGGGCGGGCACGGAGGCACCGCCCCTACTAAGGGGGGGACAAGAAATATGCTCAAAGTCCCCCTTATTAAGGGAGATTTAGGGGGATCTAGACTAGATGACAAGCGACATTTGTTATCGGTTCCAGTCTTAAATAGTCACCAATCGGATGAGGTGAACCCAACTGTGCGGGATTTGCCGGCATCCGATGAGCTCGCAGCTTCTGGAGAAGTACGCGCGGCGCAGCTATCCCCTAGGGAATCTCTCTCATATCGTTTCCGGTTGCATCAAAATAATAAAATCGAGTCAACAGTTAACACTCAACCATTCAGTTTTTCCACCCCGAGTCAACAGTCAACAGCCAACAGTCAACAGTCAACAATCATTCCGGTGCAACCGGAATTGATATCACTCAAGTCCAGCCACAATAAAGATTTTACATCTCTGTTAAAAACTCCGGCGACGATCGCGACACAAGCCGAAATCCCCGAAGCAGTAAACAGCAACGCCCGACAGCTAGGCGGTACTCTACAAATCAGTCAAGCGGGCAATGCTGAGGGCGTTTACGTTGCAGAGGTAAAAATTCGCTTTGTCAATTCCCGAGGTGAAGCTGTTGATAAAAAAGGGAATCCCATTGAGGGCAGAATTTCGGAAGATTTTATCCGAGGTGAGCTCAAACTCAAGGCGGGGGATAACTACAGCCGGGAAGTTGTACGATCGGATTTACAGCAGTTGCAGCAATTGGGATTGTTTGACAAAGTGACGGTTTCGATTGAAGAAGTTGGCACGGATGTTAATGTAATCTACAACGTTCAAGAGCGATCGGCTCGTTCTTTTAGCGTGAGTGCCACTCTGAGTGATGATGTGGGCGTTGCTGTTCCTCTTTCGTATACCGATCGAACTTTCGGCACCAACCCCCAGCGGCTAGCGGTGGAACTTGAACCCAGCCTCCGAGGTATCCAGTACGATGTCGAGTTTGTCAGCCCTTACGTTGCCGCCGAAGACCGTTTGGGATACAGTGTGAGAGCTTTTGGTGATCGCAGAATATCGGAAATTTTCAACAAAGATATTGATTTGCCCAACGGGAACCGAGTTCGGGAAATTCGGGTGGGGGGAAATCTCAGGTTTACCAGACCTTTGGGCGATTGGCAATCGACTTTGGGACTGAATTATACAAACATCAGTACGCGCGATCGCAACTTAAATATCGCCCGCCGCGACGAACTCGGCAATCCTCTCACATTCAGCGGCAGCGGCGTTGACGAGTTATACACTGTTTCTTTCGGTGCGATGCTTGATCGGCGGGACAATCCCTTCAACCCCACCAGTGGCTCGATTCTGGGCCTTAGCACCGAGCAGTCGATACCTCTGGGGCGAGGTAACATTGTGAGTAATCGGCTGTTGGCAAATTATATACAGTATGTACCAGTAACTTTGCTCGGCATCAGCGAGTCCGAAGCCTTGCCCGAAATGCTGGCTTTTAACTTGCAAGCGGGGACGGTAATCGGGGATTTGCCACCAACGGAAGCTTTTCGCCTCGGCGGCCGCAATTCCGTGCGGGGTTACGACGGCGGGGATATTGGCAGCGGCCGGAGTTATTTTTTGGCTTCGGGTGAATATCGGTTTCCTGTGGGTCAAGATGTTGGCGGCGTGATATTTGTTGATTTTGCGTCGGATTTGGGAACGGGAGATAGTGTACTCGGAAAACCGGCTGTAGTTAGGGACAAACCGGGGACTGGGGCGGGTGTTGGGGTGGGTGTGAGGGTGCGATCGTCCTTTGGATTAATTCGCTTAGATATGGCTGTTAGCGACTCCGGCGACCTCAAATTTATACTCGGTACAAAGCAACGGTTTTAACAATAGTGCAACAGATCATATCAATTCCGGTTGCACTCCTTCGGAATTGTTGACTGTTGACTGTTAACGGGCGGGTCGAAAAACTGAATGGTTGAGTGTTAACTGTTGACTCGATTTTATTATTCCGATGCAACGGGAAACGATATTAGTTAACCCACAGTGTGAAACAGATTTTGGGCGACTCAATTGCCGCCAAAGCCTTTGGTCGGACATCATCAAACCTATCGGCCTCGGCTGGCGGGGTGTCGGTAATTTCTGCGAAGGATAGGGTAAATTGTCGATCGAATAATTGAGTTTGATTTCTTTCCTCAGCCCAACCTCCAAAGTTTGTAGTAGTAATCGAAATTGAGTGAAATACAGCACCTCGGTAAGGACACAACAATGTTGTATCCCTACTGTGTCGTAGGCAATTGACAATTGCTATATAGCAGTTCTCAATCTTGGTGAGGTATGCCCTATGCCCTATGCCCCATGCCCTATGCCCCATGCCCTATGCCCGCTTATCCAGCGTGCACCTCATGTTACTGAGAAAGGCTATATTTATTTATGCTCGTAAATGCTTAACGCTTTGGTTTCTTCACATCAACAGTTTTCGGCTTAGCCGCCGGAGTGCGCGGATAAAACTTAAACTTATTGAGCGCAGCACTTGCCGATTTAGCCACACCGCTATCTATATCTCGCAAAGCTTTTTGTAGCAGCGGAATCACTTTTTCAGACTTAATCATTGCTAGTGCTTCCACAGCAGCTTCGCGCACCTCCGGGTGAAGATCTTGAGCTAATTTTCCCAAGGTTTCTATTGCTCGCTGACCTTCGGATCTCAGAGCATTAGCAGCAGCCATTTTACCTAAAGCAGACGCTGCAAACTTGCGGGTTTCTTTGTCCTGACTTTGAACACATCCCATCAACTGCGGTAGGGAATAGCTTGGTGCTTGTCTGGTAATTGGAAGCTGTTGTTCGACTGCTGGTTGATGTAAATCAATTGGTTGGGGTTCCGAAAAATCTGTGTAATTTAACTCTTCTTCAACTTCTGTTTGATTTAACTCACTTGACAGTTCCTGCCAAACTTCTTCTTGTGATAAACCTTCGGAAAATTCTGTTGAATTTAACTGACTGAACTGCTGCTCCGGGACTTCTTGTTGTACATTACTCTCGTACTGCTCTTGCAAAGACCTGATAGTAGCTTGCATCTGAGCTTCGTGCTCTCTCAACTGCTCGTGAGCCGCTTGCAACTGACTCTCGTATTGCTCTTGCAAAGCCTCCATATTTAACTGCAGCTCTACCTCGCGGTTCTCATATTCCTCGGCAATTTGCCTCAAGCGAATTTCGTGTTCATTTTGCAAGTTTTGCAAATGTTGCTCCATCTGAGCTTGATAATTTATATGCAATTCGTCAGCAACTCTAAGTAAATGATGTTCGTGTTCTGCTTGCAAAGATTGGATATTTTGCTGCATCCTAGCATTGTTAGCGGCTTCTAATTCCTCGCTGATTTGTCGTCGCAGCTCGTACTCGTCTACGCTGGCAAATGGTTGGGGCTGACTGTCGCGTTCTGCCAAAACTTGTTGGAGCTGACTGTCGCGTTCTGCCCGAACTTGTTGGAGCTGATTTTCATATTGAGCCGCAACTTGTTTGAGCTGGTTTTCGTATTGGGTAGTAACTTGTCTGAGTAAATTTTCGTGTTCGATAGTAGCTTTTCTAAGCTGATTTTCCCGTTCTCCTTGCTGAGATTCGACAGCTTGTTGCACCCGAGACATCTGAGCTAATTCTATTTCCTCAGTAATTCTGCGAGTTTGCTGCAAGTATTCTTGCTTTTGCTTCTTTAAGCGCTTTTCCACTAACCAGTAAGCAACTGCTACCCCTGCCAAAAAACCTACGATCGCTCCTATGATACCCACAACTGAGATCCTCCCGACAAAATAGTGATGCTGGACTTTTTACATTTAACCATATAGCCTCCTGTAACCGCCCAGTAGCAACAGCCAGGCTGTCACTGCGAGCCAGTGAACCGCCACCGCAGGCCAGATAGAACCGCTTTGCAGGTATGCGAGGGAGCACGCAACTCCCAAAATTGCCGCCAGTAGCAAAAATACTGGATTCATAAAGGTCGATCGACCAACCGGGTAAAAAGTTAGCGCGTTCAGCGGGTGGTAAACTACAAAAACCGCCAAACTCGCGCATCCCCAAAACCATAGCATTAACCCAGAAGCATTCTCTAACGGATGTGGCAGCATTAACACGCGGAAATATACTTCCTCGGTGATGCCAGGACTTAACAAACAGCCAACGAGCACTCCCACAATTGTAGGCCTGGAGGTTTGCAAATCAACTTTCAAAAATCCCGACCAAAAACCGATAGGAAGCGCGATCAAAGTGTAAACCAGCGTGAGCATAGCTGCAACCAGCCAATCAGTGAAATCGGGAATAGTTGAAAAAGCTAGGGTGACGCGGCGTACGAGCAATCCCAGCAGCGCCATCGCACTAAAATTTAACATAATCAAACTGATCCTTAAAATTTTCAAACAGATGTTAGCAGTAAGTTGAGCCGTTTATTATGCAAAACCAATCATTGCCGCCCGTCAGAGTCCGCGTTTTTGTTTCGGGATTAGTTCAAGGAGTAGGATACCGATATTCAACGAGGAATCAAGCAAAGTATTTCGGCCTCAGTGGCTGGGTGAGAAATCTCCCCGATGGGCGCGTCGAGGCTGTCTTTGAAGGCTCCAAAAAAGCTGTGGAAGGAATGATTAGTTGGTGCCGCCGCGGCCCCAGCGGTGCTACGGTTAGTGAGTTGGTTTTGGAATACGAAGACCCGGAGGGCGATTCCCTTCAAGATAGCTCCGCTTCAGGCACTTTTGAGATCCGGCGATAAAAGAATAAACGGCATAAACTGCGGTTGAAACCGCTACCGTAGAAACGATGTCTGCCTTGTATAAGGCAGGCTTCGCTCACGCTGACTAAAGAATGAATCGCATAAAAAGCGCGAATTTGGTATTGGCAATTTACAGCGTATTCCAGGTTTATGAACTACACCCCAGAAACCGGGTTTCTTTACAGTTCTCGTATCATTACTGATACTGTTTAAGAAACCCGGTTTCTCGCGATCTACATTTACATGAAATATGCTGTATCAATGATGAGCAAGTTGACTTAAATTAGCAAACAACTGAGTAACTTTGGTCAAATCTTTATCTCCCGGCGCTATTTCTACGCCACTAGAAAGGTCAACACCGCTGAAGTTATTGCCGATCACACTATCAATTGCATTTAAAATATTATCGGGTGTTAAACCGCCCGCCAGCAGCCAGGGACACTGGGGTCTAAACTCTGATAACATCATCCAGTCGATCGTTTTACCAGTACCGCCCAATTGCCCTGGATGGTAAGCATCCAGCAGTAAAGTATCGACACGAACAGCATAAACAGCAGCGGTGGCTAAAGTTTCAGGAGTCTTAACTCTCAGGGCTTTGATAATTTCAATTCCCGGCAAAAACTCCCGCAGTCGATCGCAATATTCCGCTGTTTCATCTCCATGCAACTGCACCCCACTTAAATTTGACTCTACCGCTACTTGACAGATATTTTCTATTGTGGTGTTGGCAAAAACGCCGATGCGATCGACATTTTCCGGCAACTGCTCGACAATCAGGCGGATTGTTTCTGGGCTGACATAGCGGGGGGAAGCCGGGACACAGATAAACCCCAAAGCCTGGGCTCCCAAGCGGGCGATCGCAATTCCTTGGTCTAATTTAGTGATTCCGCAAATTTTAACCCGCACTCTTCCTCCTCGGTTCCGAATTTGTATCAAAATATAAACGAATTGTTAACTATTAAAACAAATCTTAGTTTAATGCAAACCGCTTTTTATAATCTGGGAAATCAATTTATCTGTGAAATCAGGAGATAAGAACATGATCACCTCATCTTTGCTGTTAGCCGTACAATCTACCGCTCCCTCAACACCAGAGTGGTCGCCACTGGTAGGACTGACAATGATTTTATGCAATTTGCTGGCGATCACGATCGGCTACTACGGCATCTCCAAGCAAAACCGAGGCAAGGGCCCAGCTTTACCCGTTGCACTCCCTGGAATGTTCAAAGGCTTCGGCGTACCAGAATTGCTGGCAACAGCCAGCTTCGGCCACTTGCTCGGAGCCGGAGTAATCTTGGGCTTGGGTAACGCCGGAGTTCTGTAAAAATCAGGGGAAAGGCAAAGGCAAGGGGTAGAAAAGATATAATAGAAACTCTTTCTTGCTCTCCTTTCCCAGGAAAATTCATGCAGACAGGTTGGCGAATCGGCTCTTTATTTGGCATCCCCCTAGTTATAGATTATTCGTGGTTTATAATTTTAGCCTTAGCAACCCGCGAATACGCCAGCAGTTACCGCCTGTGGGGGCCTGCGCTCTCCTGGAGTGCGGGGTTAGCAATAGCTCTGCTACTGTTTGCTTCCGTACTCTTGCACGAACTCGGACACAGCTTGGCGGCGATATCGCAAGGCATTAAAGTTAATTCTATTACCTTATTCTTATTTGGCGGAGTAGCTTCGATCGACTCGGAATCAAAAACTCCCGGTCAAGCTTTTCAAGTAGCTATTGCCGGCCCTCTCGTCAGCTTTGCGCTGTTTTTAATCCTCGGTTTGGGTTCTCAAGTTCTGCCCCCGAAAAGTTTGTTAGCAATTGTCACCGAAAGGGTAGCACTAATCAATCTCGTTTTGGGATTATTTAACTTAATTCCCGGTCTGCCTTTGGATGGAGGACAAGTTTTAAAAGCAGCAATTTGGAAAATCACCGGCTCTCGATTTGCCGGCGTTCGGTGGGCGGCAAAAACAGGACAAGTTTTAGGTTGGCTGGCTGTTGCTTTGGGTCTGAGTTTATGCTTGTTAGCGCGCGAGTACGGCGGCTTGTGGATTGCGCTGATCGGCTGGTTTGGCATTCGCAATGCCACTGCTTATAGTCAAGTTACTTCGCTGCAAGAAGCCCTGCTCAAAATTAAAGCCAGCGATGCGATGAGTCGCGAGTTTCGAGTTGTAGATGCAGATTTGACTCTGCGAGAATTTGCCGATCGCTATTTGTTAGAAGTCAATCCGTTTCCATTTTACATTGCTGCGACCAACGGCCGCGATTTGGGCTTAGTGTCGATCGACGATATCCGCTTCACAGAACGCAGTCAATGGCAAGTTCAGACTTTGCACAACATTTTGAAACCCCTGGGAAAAACCCCCACAGTCTCGGAAAAAGCATCCATCGCCGAAGTAATTAACAGCATGGAAGCCCGTCAACTCCCCCGAATCATCGTCCTCTCGCCGATTGGTTCAGTAGCGGGGACGATCGATCGGGGTGACGTGGTTAAAGTTTTGGCAAAATACCTCAAACCCCAGGTTTCCGAAACCGACATCAAGCGCAGCAAAGAAGAAAACAGCTATCCTAAAGGATTGCAATTAAGTGCGATCGCCAAAACTGCACAGGAAAACTAAAAATTGGGTATCGGTAAGGGGCATCAGCGATCAGTTAAGATGTAGCATACTTTGTGACTCAGGGTTGAAACACTAAATTTTATGCCCCAATTCTTTAAGAGAATTTATCATAAATTTGCGGAGGGACTTGGGAAAAATTTAACTCATTTATTCCCCAACGCTGGCTTGCAACCTGTTGCTATTATCTGGATTGTCGTGACCGGAACTCTATTGGGAGTGAGGCATTTAGGCGGGTTGCAGCCACTAGAATTAAATGCTTACGACCTCATGGTGCAGTTGCGCCCCGATCGGGGCCCTGACCCCAGGTTGCTGATAGTTGAAATCACCGATCGGGACATTAGTGCTTTAAACAGATGGCCAATTTCCGATCGCGTTTTAGCAAAAGCGATCGCCGAAATAGCGCGTTTGGAACCCAGAGCTATTGGTCTCGATATAATTCGTGATATTGCCTACGAACCGGGGAGTGCAGAATTAGCAACTCAACTGAAAAACCCCAAAGTATTTCCCATTACCTTCATCGGTTCCTTAAAGTACGATCGAGTGCAGGCACCTCCCAACATACCAGACAAGCGGGTAGGATTTAACGATTTGTATCTCGATCCAGATGGTATAGTGCGTCGTAATGTGATGTCTATTGGCGATGGTAAAAACACGTTTTATTCATTTCCCTCCCGGCTAGCTTTTGCATATTTTGATAGCAAAAAAATAGAATCTAAAGCCACAGAAGACAATGAATTTATAGTAGATAAAACAGTATTTTATAAGTTACGATCGAACTCAGGAGGTTATCAGAACATTCCTGCCCAAGGCTATCAAATATTGCTCAATTACCGCTCTCCTAAAAAGATAGCAGAAACCGTGACCATAACTCAAGTTTTGGAGGGCAAAGTTGACCCCAAATTGGTAAAAGGTAAAATAGTCTTAATCGGGGTGACAGCCCCAACTGTAAAAGATATTTTTTCTACCCCTTACAGCGCTACTAAAAACGGTAATATCCCGACGCCTGGGGTATTAATTCACGCAACGGCCACCAGCCAAATTCTCAGTGCAGTTTTAGACGGCCAAGGGCTATTTTGGTATTGGGATGAATGGCAAGAAATCCTCTGGATTGTGGTTTGGAGTGCAGTGGGTGGCTGTTTAGCTTGGCGGCTAGAAAAAGCGCTGAATTTGATCGCGATCGCGATCGTAGCTTGCGGCTCATTATTCGGATTCACCTTTTTCCTCTTCCTACAACAGGGGTGGATACCTCTAATTGCTCCAGCCCTTGCCCTTTTAATCACCGCAGGAGTCGCAGTTACCTATAAATACGAGCAGTCGAGGCAACAGCAAGGGATTGTGATGAAATTATTAGGACAACAAACTTCACCCGCGATCGCAAATGCCTTGTGGAAAGAGCGCGTCCATCTGCTCGAATCAGGCTTATTGCCAGGGCAAAAAGTTACTGCTACGATCGTCCTCACCGACGTGCAGGGTTTTAGTACAATCTCCGAAAAACTCGCGCCAGAAGTGGTAATGAGTTGGTTAAATGAGTATTTATCAGCAATGGCTCAAGAAGTCCAAGCACATCAAGGGGTAATTAATAAATTTACCGGAGATGGAATGCTGGCAGTATTTGGCGTACCCATTCCCCGCACCACTGCAGAAGAAATTGCAGAAGATGCTCGCCTTGCCGTATCTTCCACTTTAGCTATAAGTTCGCGCTTGCCAGAAATGAATCAAAATTGGCTTGATCGCGGTTTACCGACAGTAAAAATGCGAGTAGGCATCTTTACAGGGCCTGTGATGGTGGGTAGTCTGGGAGGTACAACCCGTTTAGAATATGGAGTGATCGGCGACAGCGTAAATATTGCCTCTCGCCTGGAAAGCTGCGAAAAGGATCGGCAAGAGGACACTTGCCGGATATTGATTGCAGAAGAAACCTTTCTGTATCTGGCGGACAAATTTGAGGTAGAATCTTGGGGACCTTTACCGTTAAGAGGCAGGGAACAAAAAGTTAATGTCTACCGGATTTTGGGAAGGAAAAAGAAATAAAAAGAGAGAATATCTCCCTACAAATTCATGGAGTTAATATGAAAACAATTACTAAGTTTCTCATCAATCTGATATCAGTTGGCTCAATAGTATTGATAGCCACACTTAACATTTCTCAATTGGCAGTTGTGGGACAGCCCAGCATAAACACACCTGACCGCCCACCCAACCCTATACCGGGAGGGCCGCGCTTCATTCCGCCTACTGAAGATATAGATAATTGGCCCCCCACTCAACCGAGACGGCCTGTGCGCGGTGGCTGCGCGAGCATTAGTCAGCTAGGTCTCACAGCCTTAGTGCCTAAAAATAAGATCGGACGGACTGTTTCCGACTATCCAACGTTCTTTTTCTACTTGCCTAAAACAGAGGCGGAATCAGCCGAATTTATCCTACAAGATCAAAGCGGCAAGGAGATTTATAAACAGGATCTCACAATTAGCAATTTATCAGGGGTGATCGGCGTTAGTATCCCCGCTAACAAAAATGCGCCGCCCTTGGAATTAGGCAAAAGTTACCGTTGGAATTTTACAGTGATTTGCGACTCTCAAGACCGATCGGCAGATCAGATCGAAAGCGGTACTGTACGGCGAGTTGAACTCAGTGCAGATATCCGCCGTCAATTAGATCAGGCAGATCCGCGCCAGAAAACCGTTATTTATGCTGAAAATGGGATTTGGCAAGATGCCCTCAGCACCCTAGCTGCCGCTCGCCGCGATCAGCCTAATGATACAACGTTCAAGGCTGATTGGGAAAGCTTGCTGGATTCTGTGAAATTGGGCGAAATTGCCCAAGAACCGATCGTTCAAATTCCGCCACAGCCATAAGCTCTACTGCATTTAAATTTAACTTTTTTGGTGGCGTTAGAGCAAGGAGGCAGAAAACTTTTAATAAAAAGAAGTGTACAAGTTTTTCACTTGTATCAGTAATAGCCAAGATGGCTGTTATACAATAAAATTTCTTTGTTGTGGAACGGCCATCTTGGCTGTTCCCAAAAGGCGGTATACCCCACAATAATTATCCCAGAAATATGTGGAACGGCCATCTTGGCTGTTCCCAAAAGGTGGCAGGAAAGCCCGCCCCCAAATATGCAGGTTAAAAAATGTGAAACAGCTTATTACTTGTTAATTCCCCAATATCCTGCCATTCCTGATCCGAAAGCGGCTGCACCTCCAAATCAATTTCAAAACAGCGACAAGCCACCGCACTCAAAACATCAATTACAGTGGCTATCAAATCATCTCCCCCTTCAGATAGAGGTAACTGCACAGGAATTAATTCCTCCCCAAACACTTGAGAAAACAAACTAACATCCGGCTGCAAACGCATCGAACCGTGCTGCAAAATAGCATCACCCCGTCGCAATTGCGCGCTACCAATTAACTTGCAACCATCAGCGGTAACTAAATCCGCACCCGTCGCAGTACCAAAACAATTCGGATTGTGAATATAACCCCTTCCCGCTTCCCCGTATTGCAAATCCAAACCCATCGCCCTCCAACCCTCAATCAAAAACTCGCAAATAGTCTGATAAGCTTTCATACGACTGCTTCCAAATCCCGACGCCACAACTGCATAAGTTAAATCCCCTTGATGCAACACTGCGCGCCCGCCGCTGGGCCTCCTCACCAACTCCACAGGCATTCCCTGCCAAGACAACTGCTGCCAAAACTCCGGCCATCGGCGCTGGTGGTAGCCCAAGGAAATCGCCGCCGGTTGCCAAGTGTAAAATCGCAGAGTTGGCGGATGTTTGCCCGCTAGATGCTGTTCCAGTAGCCATTGGTCGATCGCCATCTGCACGCTACCAGACGCCGACAACAGTGGAATTAAACGCCATACAGAATTAGCCATCCGTCCCCAGTCCTGAGTTTGCACTCAATAATTCACAGAATGTTTTAAAATTAGTAACAGTTTTTTGGGCCTGTCTTCTAAGTTGATGCAAGTTTCACGCCCGCCGGTGCTTTAGAAATAAATAGAAAAAATAATCGCAGAACCATGAGCAACAGTGTAATTGTCATTAACGACGAAAAATTTGAAACAGAAGTCCTGAAAGCTGAGCAACCAGTGCTTGCCTATTTTTGGGCTACTTGGTGCGGGCCTTGCAAACTGATCGCGCCTTCGATAGACTGGGTGGCGGCCAACTACAGCGATCGGCTGAAAGTGGTTAAAATGGAAATTGACCCCAATCCTAATACTGTCAAGCAGTATAAAGTAGAAGGAGTCCCAGCTCTCAGGCTGTTTAAAAATGCCGAAGTAGTGCTTTCTCACGAGGGAGCCATTACTAAACAAACTTTGGTCGGTTTGCTGGACGCTCACTTATAAAGTTTGGAAATGATTCGGGAGTTTCCAACTCCCAACTCACAACTATAGCAATCGAAAAGATTTTTTAATATCTCTCTTTTCTCCTCGATATTCCTCTCTGAATCTGCGCCCTCTGCGCTCTCTGGGGTTATAAAAAAAATTTACAAAGCAGCACATAAAAATGAAAAAAAAATAATTCAGCCATGTAAGAAATATTAATATGCCCCAAAAGTTAGAAAAAATATGCAATTTGCTAAACGTTTAGAGCCACTGCAATTTAATGTATTTGCCGATATGGATCGGGCAAAAGCTCAAGCTAGAGCAGCGGGACAAAATGTGATTGACTTGTCTCTGGGTTCTTCGGATTTGCCGGCGGCGGCTCATATTACAGATGCGATCGCACATTCTCTGTCAGACACCAGCACCCACGGCTATTTGCTATTTAACGGCACAAGAGATTTTCGGGAAGCAGCAGCTATTTGGTACGAGCAAAAATTTGGAATTGCAGTCAATCCAGAAACAGAAGTGCTGCCGTTAATTGGTTCCCAAGAAGGCACGGCGCATATGCCTTTAGCTGTACTCAACCCTGGAGATTTTGCTTTGTTGCTCGATCCCGGCTATCCTTCCCACGCGGGCGGTGTGCATTTAGCAGGCGGTCAAATTTATCCGATGCCCATATTAGCAGAAAATGCGTTTTTGCCGATATTTGAAGATATTCCGACAGCAGTGCTGGCTGAGTCGAAGATGATGGTTTTGAGCTATCCTCACAATCCTACAACTGCGATCGCCCCGGTTGCTTTTTTTGAGAAAGCTGTGGCTTTTTGTCGGGAACATCAACTTGTTTTAGTTCACGATTTCCCTTATGTGGATTTGGTGTTTGACGATTCTGTAGGGGCGGTGCCCCCGTGCCCGCCCTCTGAGATCGAGGAAAACCGCAAATTGATGGCGCCGTCAATTTTTCAGGCCGATAGAGATAAGAGTGTGGCGATCGAGTTTTTTACACTATCCAAATCCTACAGTATGGGAGGTTTTCGAGTCGGATATGCGATCGGCAATTCCGAACTAATTGCAGCGCTGCGACAGGTAAAAGCCGCAGTGGACTTCAACCAATATCGAGGGATTTTAAACGGAGCGATCTCCGCATTAACAGGCCCTCAAGATACCGTCAGAACCAGCGTAGAAACCTTCAGAAAACGGCGGGATGCCTTTGTAAACGCGCTACAGGGCATCGGCTGGCAAGTACCCGTACCCCCTGCCACCATGTACGTTTGGGCGAAACTGCCGGAACCTTGGGCCAACGATTCCGTGAAATTTTGCACTCAGCTAGTACAGAGTACAGGAGTCGCAGCTTCCCCCGGTGCCGGTTTCGGGAAATCAGGAGAAGGCTACGTGCGATTTGCCTTAGTCGAGTCGCCAGCAATTTTGGAAACAGCAGTTAGAAAAATTGCTGAGTTTCTAAATTGAGCGATGTAATCTGTCTCAACTTAACCCGAAACACCCTCGTGATATCGTTTCCGGTTGCATCGGAATAATAAAATCTAGTCAACAGTTAACACTCAACCATTCAGTTTTTCGACCCGCCCGTCAACAGTCAACAGTCAACAATAATTCCGGTGCAACCGGAATTGATATGAGACTTAAGCCCACCCGACGTGAGCTTTTAGGCAGGGGTTAAAACCCCTGCCGGACTGGGGTTTTGACGTTTTTGGACACAGGAAGAAGGGCACGGCGTCTAAGTGCTTACCCGCAGCTCAAGATGGATGCAATTGCTAAAATAGTGTGATTTATACCTAAAGGAATAGATATTTGCACGCAGTATCTGTCACAATTTTTTTTAAGAAATGTTAACGTGAGACATCTTGGGAATTACCAGTTCCGCTCACCCACTCTAAAAATCCTTGCAGTGAATTCTGTCGGAGTAGCGATTGTTCCGTAGCGGCGAGCGCACACCCGAAAAAGACCACACTGCCCAAAATTGCAATCAGCGGCAAAGGCTTGCCCAGCCCAAAGTCCCGCTGAAGGCGAGCTAACGGTCTGCTCTCGCGCCTGAGCATCTTTCCCACCGTCAGTTGTTTGAGACTAAAAGGATCGCGCACAAAATGACCGCTCCAGCTAATTACCATATGAGAATGACAGTGGGGACAAGTGAATAGTCCACTGACCATCCCGACTGGGCCTACGACGCTGGAACGGTTGCAGATCGGGCAAGTGACAGAATGAGTGTTATAGGTAGGAGCGTTCATAACTGTTTTTCTTGAGTAAAAAAAACTAACAAGTAATTGGGAGCCTGTGTTAACGCCAAAGGTATAGACCTTGAGAGGCACTTTTCCTTAATTCCTAGTTTACCGCTCCGATCGGGTCGATCGGAGCTCACTGCTTCGGAAAACCTTCAACTTGCCAATCCCGCAACGAGTGCAAGTCGGGAGCACAGGTGAGATTATATTGCAAAGGAGTTACGGTTATTCTGTTGTCGCGAATAGCTTGTACGTCTGTAGGAATATCATGCGGCACCGCCGAATCGGCGATTTCTTCTACATCTTCTAACAATTCCCCAGCCAGCCAATAATAAGTTTTGCCGCGCGGATCGGTGCGCTTTTGAAATATGTCGAAATAGCGGCGAATGCCTTGACGGGCGATCGCAACTCCGGTAATTTCTGCTTGTGTGACTGCTGGTATGTTGACATTCAACAGCATCGGTTTCGCCATTGGCTGTTTTTCCAACTGTGCCAGCAAGCTGACAGCGAAATCCACCGCCGGCCCAAATTCCTGCGAAGTAAAGCTGGCGAGGCTGAAAGCAATGCTGGGAATCCCTTCCATAATTCCTTCCATTGCGGCCGAAACCGTACCCGAACAGATGATATCCGTGCCTAAATTGGGCCCGTGGTTGATACCGGAAAGAACAAAATCCGGCGGTTTGTCAAGTAAAGCCCACAAAGCAAGTTTCACGCAGTCGGCGGGAGTGCCCGAACAGGCCCAAGCTTGGACTGCGGGATCAAAAATAGATTCGACTATTTCGGCGCGGATGGGTTGGTGCAGAGTAAGGCCGTGGCCGGTAGCAGAACGCTCTCTGTCGGGACAAACTACGCTCACGTCGTGGCCAGCGTCGGCGAGAGCGTTGGCGAGGCTGCGGATGCCTTGTGCAAAGATGCCGTCGTCGTTGCTAATTAAAAGTTTCATTGAAATTTTTATAAGCCTTATAACAATACTAAACTAGATTCAACTAGCGCGATCGCTCTAACATCGAATTCCCTATTACAAATTATCCGTAACTGCCGAAAATCTAAAATCTAAAATCTAAAATCTAAAATCAACAAGCTGTAGAGCCAAAATTGCGCTAAACTCAACTTGGCCCAAAACTGCCATCAATCTAAAATCTAAAATCTAAAATCTAAAATCAAAATGACTGTCCAGCTAAGCGACATTGAAACTCAACTAGAAACCCTCGGCCAAGAGTCCAAAAGTGCGATCGCCACTGCCAATACCCTCGAACAACTCGAACAGTTGCGCGTCGGCTACCTCGGCAAAAAAGGCCAACTCTCTCAAATTTTAGGCATGATGGGCAAACTGTCGCCAGACCAACGGCCCAAAGTAGGTGCGATCGCCAATACAGTCAAAGAAGCCCTGCAAGCCGATTTAGAAGACAAGCGCGCCGCCCTCCAAACCGCCCAAATCCAAGCAAAATTAGCCTCAGAAACCATCGATGTCACCATGCCGGGGATTTTTCGCCCCCACGGCCGCGTGCACCCATTAAACGCAGTCATAGACCGCGCTCTCGATATCTTTGTCGGCCTCGGCTACACCGTCGCCAACGGGCCCGAAATGGAAACAGATTATTACAACTTCGAGGCGCTGAACACACCGCCAGACCACCCAGCGCGGGATATGCAAGATACATTTTACCTACCAGGCGGCAACTTGCTGCGGACTCAGACATCATCAGTGCAAATTCGCTACATGGAACAGCACAAACCGCCGATTCGGATTGTCTCTCCCGGCCGCGTTTACCGCCGCGATACTGTTGATGCTACTCACGCCGCAGTTTTCCACCAAATTGAACTTTTAGCAATTGATGAAGGTCTGACATTTACTGACTTGAAAGGCACAATTAAAGAGTTTTTGCGACAAATGTTCGGGCAAGATTTGCCGATTCGTTTCCGCACGAGTTACTTTCCGTTTACCGAACCTTCCGCCGAAGTTGATTTGCAGTGGAACGGCAAATGGCTGGAAGTTTTGGGGTGCGGAACAGTCGATCCTAACGTTCTTAAAGGAGTCGGTTTAGACCCAGAAAAATATACTGGGTTTGCGGCCGGTTTTGGAGTCGAGCGGTTCGCAATGGTACTTTATGAAATCGACGACATTCGCCGGGTTTATGGTAGCGATTTGCGTTTTTTGCGGCAATTTTAAAGCATGGTTTGGGGTCGGTTCTACAAACCCTCTAGAGATTTTGCTTAAGCTACATCAATTTTTCAGTTTCAAGTAAGTAAGTACAAATAAACATTACTGGGGGAGAGGGCGGGTTCTGCAACGATGACTCGCCCTTACTGTAGATAAGCGCTAAAGCTGCGCCTACAAGCCCCCGCAAGATATTATTGTTTTTTTGCGCTTACCTACTTATTTATTGTCTACTTCCCAAAAACACCCTTGATGCTGTCAACAGCGCTCTCGACAGCATTCTTGGTATTATCTACTGCTTTCTGAGTCCGAGCTGAATCTTCCGATGCTCTTTTCTCAATTGTGGCCGCATCTTTCTTAGCTTTGCGCTCTACTACACTACCATCCTCCGATGATCGATCGACTTTAGCAGCATTTGTCTTGGCAGTTTCCTTAACCTTCTCTTCTGTATCTCGGATGAAGTTCTTGGCTCGTCCAGCATCTTTGCTGGCTTTTTCTTGAACCGCATCGCCCGCATCTGCTTCTGCTGCCATCGAGTTTACAGCAGGAGAAGCCATTGCTGCGGTGTTGGAGAAGAACGCACCAGACCAGACGAAGGCCATCGCACAGACGCAAAGCACAGTTGCAGCGATCGAGCGCCCTAAAGTCGAAAGCCGTTTCGTAAAATAATTCAGTTTCATAGAATACAAAGCAAGATATGACACTCTATTTTTACTCGATCAGAGCGATCGGCGTAACCGTTCTCTAGATAGAGGTTATCCGTCGGCCATCGGTTAAAAAAGTTCAGTCTTTTGATAGATTCAAGCAAGGAATGTCACTCACTTTTAGATTTTAGATTTTAGATTTTAGATTGTAGAGTTGACTCCCCAGCCGCCATTTGGAAGCTTGAACTTTGGTGAGTCGATTAAAGATTAAAGATTAAACAATTGACTCCACAGCCGGAGCGCTGATCCGCGCGCTTAAGTAGGTAGGCGGAAAAAATTATGTTTATGTAAAGAAACATTAACTAGCGTAATTCAAGTTAAATTTAACACATTGTTTACGGTCAGTAAGTAGGTGCACATAAACTTTAGTATGTCACCGACTATCAAGCTATCATCAATCGGGCGATTGTTTTCATAAAATATCGCTGCTAAGGAGCGTTTCACCGAGTGACTATCGCTTTGGACTACATAGATATTTTGCCGCTCATCTACTTATTTAGGAATAGGTTGTTCCCGAAATTGTGCGTGGGATATCAACATATAATACTTATAATGACTAATCACAATTTAGTAAAAAAGTCAATACCGTTTCATCAATTCCCTTTAGTTTCAAAGGCTTATATTTAACAATGCGATTTTCCTCAACATAATCTGCCACCGCCGCCGAAATTAGCACCGTGTTTGGTTCCGTCACCTCTTGCAAGCGGGCGGCAATATTCACGCTCGGCCCGATCGCAGTATAATCCGATCGATCAGGGCCGCCAAACATCCCCACCACCGCAGTACCCTGGTGAATTCCGCAGCGAAACCGCACCGGAGGCACGCCATTTTCCCCAACAATTCCCTGCTCCAACCAGCCCTTGTTAAGCTCCTTCAGAGCTCGCAGCATTTGGTCAGCAGCAGCCACAGCGCGGCGTACTTGCTCATTAGGCGTTAGTTCCTCCGGCGCGCCAAAGAAAGCCATTACCGCATCTCCAACAAACTTGTCCACCGTACCGCCACTGTCAAAAATAGCCTTAGTCATTGCCGCCAAATATTCATTCAACAGCTCAGCTACCCGGCGCGAGCGCAGCGTATTTGCCATTTGAGTAAAACCGACAATATCGCTAAACAAAATAGTAATCAATCGCGGTTCCGGGCGCAAATCCAAGGCCAAATCTCCAGCCGCTGCAGCCTTCACCATCGCCGGCGGCAAAAATCGGCGCAGCACCGACTCAGTTAAATAACTGTTCAACTGCTGCACTCGGCGCTCGTTTTGTTTGAGGGCGATCAAATTCCGCACTTCCGCCAACAATTCTCGATCGTTAAAAGGCTTGGACAAATAAGCATCCGCACCCCGTTCTACTCCTTCAATTCGAGTATCTTCATCGGCTTTAGCAGTCAGTAAAATTGCCGGAGTTCCCTGCAATTCCTCATCCTCTCGAATCATCTTAATCAAATCCAAGCCCGAAATCAAAGGCATCATCAAATCAGTTATAATTAAATTAGGGCGACGTTTTTTAGCCACGGCAAATCCTTCTTCTCCGTTGCGGGCGAGCAAAACTGCAAAGCCGGAATCTCGCAGAATTGCCGACACATAAAAGCGCAAATCAGGATTGTCGTCAACCACCAAAACCGTTCCCACTGCTGTTTCTGATTTGATCGGTTGGAGCGCATCAAAGTTATGATTTTCTGCCTCATTTTCCGATAAATCCGCTTCCACATCAGCCAGTTCCACCGCTGCTTTGGATGAGTGAAACTCCGCAGGTATTTCTAGTACCTGTTCCGGGGGCAAGTGAGTCGAACCGAAGTGCAGCCAAACGGTAAAAGTAGTACCTTCGCCGTAAACTGATTCAACTGAAATTTGACCGCCGTGGAGTTCGACTAATTCTTTGACAAGTGCCAAACCTAAGCCGCTGCCTTCGTAGGAACGGCTAGCTGAGCCTTCGGCTTGGTGAAACCGCTCGAATAAATAGGGAATTTGTTCGGTGCGAATGCCGATACCGGTGTCTTTTACTTGCAACAAGCAGTGAGCGCCGGCCGATTCAACTTTCAGGGTGATAGTTCCGCCTTCTGGGGTGAATTTAACAGCATTTGATAGCAGGTTGTAAATAACTTTGTCAAATCTTTCCAGGTCCAAATAAAGTAAAGGACATTCTTGCAGTTGGGTAATTAAGTGCAGTCCTTTTTTCTCGCAGTAGGCGCGGAACGACTCTGCGGTAGAGTAACAGAAACCGACCAAATCGCAGGGGCGAAAACTCGGCTGCATCCGTCCGGCATCGAGCCGCTGCAAGTCCAGCAGTTGATTTACCAAGCGCAGGAGGCGACGGGAATTACGCAAAGCGATTACGGCTTGTTCGTAGGGTAAGTCTTCTTTGCGTCTACAAGCTGATTCCAGAGGGCCGATAGTTAGAGTTAAAGGGGTGCGGAACTCGTGGGAGATATTTTGGAAAAATTCGGTTTTGAGCCGATCGGCTTCCAAAAGCCTTTCTGCCTGCTGTCTGGTAGTCTGGTAGAGGCGCGACTGCTGCACGGCTAGAGCAGCTTGAGTTGCGACTATTTGAGCCAGGTCAATGTCTGAGATGTTCCAGCGGCGGATGGTGTGATTTTGGCGCAGGGAAATGCTGCCGATGATTTTGCCTTCTGAGAGTAAGGGAACGACTAACAGGGCGCGGGCTGGCGATCGAACTTGCAGTTCTGTAACATTTAACTCGGGGTGTTCGTCGAGATCTTCGATCGCCACCGGCTCTTTTGATACCATAACTTGCAACAACAGCGGATTGCCTCGAATCGGCACCAAAGACTGTGGCAAAGAAGGATGGGCAAAAACCCAGGCGCGAGTGTTCTCAGCAGCATCGCCAGAAGCCGTCTCGTAGCCCAGAGAGTTCACAACTACTTCTGGATTGTCAATAAAACCCTGTTCTACAGCCACGGTATCCCTATCTGTGTCGTATAGCCCCACGCATTGGACGTATTCATCATCTTCAGTCCACAGAGATAGGGCGCAGCCGTCAACTTGCAAAGCTTGGCCGAGTTGTTGAGTAATGGCTGCAAAAATATTTTGGGGATCGAGACTCGATCGAATTGCCGTAGTAATAGTATTGACTAAGGCCTCGCGCTTGGCCAGCGCCCGCACCTGTTCGTAAGCCCGGGCTTGAGAAAGCGCCAAAGCCGCTTGGTCTGCCACCGTAATTACCAACTGTACCTCGTGGTCTTGCCACTGGCGCGGTTCCTCAAACTGGTGCAGCGCCAAGACTGCCATCAGTTCGATTTTGTAAAACAGCGGTACGATCAAGCTCGATCGAATATTCGCAGCTTCGTAAGCCTGTTGTCGTTGCGGATTATCCCAGTTTAAAACTCGATCGTCAGTTTGGGCATCTTGAATCACCTCCACATCCAGAGTTTCCCAAACCAAATCCGGCAGCAAATCGGGCGAGAGTTCGGCAGCAGAAGCATCACCGGGCATTGCTTCCTCATCGCCCCGCAACCCTTTAGTTTCTGCCTTTTGGTAAACGAACCACTCATCGGCCACCCGGCCGTCTTGGAACGGCCGCAGCAGACAGCAACTCACCTCAAACATCTGCCCGACAGTTTCCACAATTCTTTGCAGCATTTGCTGGTAATTGGGAGCCGATCGGATAGTATTGGTAACGGCATAAAGCAGCGATTCTTGGCTCAAAGCACGGCGCAGTTCATTGGTGCGCGTTTTCAGAAGATTGTGAGTCTCAACAGCTTGACTGACAAGATTGATCAGCTCTTGAGCATCCCAAGGCTTGGTAACGTATTTAAATACTTTGCCAGCGTTAATAGCTTCAACTAAATCTTCAACATCCGTATAGCCAGTTAAAATAATTCGGATCACGTCGGGGTACTGAGCCGCGGTCAGGCTGAGAAACTCCGTACCGCTCATTTTTGGCATTCGCTGGTCGGAGATAATCACCGCAACTTCTCCCTCTTTTGCCAAAATTTCGAGCGCAGCCGGGCCTGATTCGGCTCTGAGCACTTTGTAGTCTCGATGAAAGGTGCGGTAAAGCAAGTCGAGGTTATCTGGTTCGTCATCGACGATCAGAATTTTTAGCTTAGGATTTTCTTGGGAATTCATGCACCGTTCTCCTGTGCCCCGGGGCTGTTCGATTTAATAAGTCTGATTAAAGGAAGAATTCGCCGATTTAAATTGCTGAAGTCATACCATTTTCGATTTTCGATTTTCGATTTTCGATTGCGAATGACTGATGACATAAGGGTTGGGATTTTGCCTAGAGTGCCATTATTTTGGGAAAAAGGTATCACAATAATTCGTCGATATGAAGTTGTTGTGAGTGTGCGAGGCAAGCATCAACCTTGATTTTTGATGTCTGGGTTTTCAATTCGGAATTCTTCTGAGCCACAGTTATCTGTCGTGCACCCCAATTTTATTATTTAATGATATTCACATAAACTCGTCTCCCGATAATTTTCCTTCACCCCTTACCTTTATGCAGCCGGAGAGCAAACACAAATCTGGCTATTTTAACTGCCGTCTGGATTTCTCAGAATACATAGGAATAACCGTCCTGATTGTGAGTTGATTTGCCAAATTTATGTTTGCTTCTGGCTCCTGGGACTATTTTATTTGGTATGTGAAAGCTGCCCGCAGCAAGATAGAATAGACAACCAACATCTTCGCCTGTGTTTTTTCCCACAAGTAATAGCAACTTTAACAGTCAGCCAAGGATACCGACCACAATCCGGCGCCGAGCCCCTGACTGATATTCGGGGGTGGCTGACAGACCACAGAGGTGTCTGTGGGAGTGACGCAATTGCTGTACCATTTTAGTTAGACTTGCATTTTTTTCCCCGATCTCGGCATTTTTTGTGCGTCCTGCAGATTAACGCCCAAGCCAATTACTGCGGCGAAACACCGCAAGCTAGAGCATCCATCTGTTAATCTTAGCTAGGGATGTACTCTGTGGAAACCGATCAGTCGATTTTAGATTTTAGGTTTTAGATTTTAGATTTACTCCACAGATGAATCGGGGAGCTTGAACTAGGGTCTAAAATTTTGATCAGTCCCCGACGAGTGTCGGTGGCTTGTATCGGTTTTTGGGCAGGGTCAATCAGCTCGATCGAGGTTTTTAAGGTCTCATCGCGCGCAGCAGAGTATCGAACCGACGGGGAAAACCCCTGCTGACTGTTTCCAGGCATCCAAATTTAAATTGGAAGTTGGGAAAGTACCCCCTAGCTCAACAGGTAAGGCCGGTTCCATGGGGGACGGGCGATGGATAGCCCAGAACTGCTGAAAACTAGGGTGCCAAGCCGGGGGGGCGGCGGCGAACATCCGACGCGCGATCGTACCCGGTGTTAGTATGGTAAGTCGTGGAGTTTTTCTACTACCGCTGGACGGATAAATTATATTCGATCGGGTATTTCCGTAAGCAGAGATCGGTAGGATTCCGGGAACCTGACGTTAAAACCTTTGTGATTGTTTTTAATACCTTGCCCGCTAAGCTGTCGCGCATTTAATTTGTAAGCTACTGTTTACTTAAACTCTTCTGATGCCGGCCGAAAGCCAGGGATCAAGCTTCAATTTAAAGGCAAAATAGCTTATCCACAAATCTAGTATTAGGGGATGAGTTTTATTTTTTCATAACTAGAGTATTAAATGCTAAAAATTTTCCATTTACCTCAAATGGTACTTAAAGTCAAGCACCAAAAAATATAATTTAATCTGGCTAATAAACTATGCCTATAAGTTACGTTATAAGATCAGTATAACATCAGTGAATTTTCTAAGAGGGTAGCTTAGAAACCCGCGTAAAAAAAATTAATATAGTGGCCTGGCATTGTGAATCCTTCATTTTTTTCCTCACCATCTCACCAACAACAAACTCCCGGACTTTCTGGTTTTTCGATCCGGGTCGCTGTGCCCAACGACTTAACGCAGCTAGCTGATATTTTAGCCATGAGCTTTCACTCCCGCGAGGGGTTGGTAGAATGGGTGTATCCAGTGTTGCGTTTGGGCATTTACGAAGATTTAAAAAATCGACTGCGTTCTAAGGCAGAACATTACATTTGTCTGGTTGCTGAGCTAGTCTCGCGCGAGGAGGGAACACAGAATTATCGATCGCACCGAGCTCAGCGTATGGCAGGAACAGTAGAAATGGCTTTGCGTTCTCGCTTTCCTTGGCAAATCCCTAGTTCTGACTATCCTTATTTGTCGAATTTAGCCGTTCACCCGGATTATCGGCGCCAGGGAGTTGCTCAACAATTGCTCAGCAACTGCGAGGAGACCGCCAAAGAATGGGGATTTTCTGAGATTTACCTCCACGTTCTGGAAAATAATCACCCGGCGCGACAGTTGTACTATCAGGCCGGCTATCGCTTGCAACAGGTGGATTGGAATTGGACTGGTTGGCTGTTCGGCCAGCCGCGCCGCCTGTTTTTACGCAAGCAGATTTCGCTATCCTAAGCTAACTATTTGAATTGATCATGGGGAATTGGGGCTTCGCCAAGAAAAAGGAAAAAATAGCTATCCGTGTATCTTTTACTTCCGAATTGTGAATCAATGGAATGGGAATGGGGAATTAGTGATAAATTTTAGTTTGCTCTTAAGCCCGAGCGCACAACACACTACAATTAGTTGGTAGTAAACACTTGAGCTACCAAGCCTTGTGTACCTGAGACCACCTGAAAAACCCATACAAAATTATATCAAATCCGGTAGCCTCGTCGGGCGTAAAATCCCGTCAAGAATCACGGACGCTGCAACAGGAATTAATCGAATTAATCTGCGTTAATCTGTGTTTATCTGCCCACATCTGCGGTAAAAAAAAGAAAATTCATTAACCGCCCCGGACAAGGGATTGAAGCTGATTTACGCCGATAATAAGAGATTTATGAATAAGCCCAAGGCTACCAGATTTGATATTATACCAAATCCGGGTTGAAGACACCTTTATTTTTTAGCATTTTAGAGAGGGACAAAAGGCAACTGTAAGAGCGATGTCAAGGGCCGAGTGCAACACAGTTTCTAACCCGGATTGAGTAGGGTGAGGAACGCCACAGAAGTTCTGATCTGCTGTGGCGTTTTGTTCGTCGGAACAGGAGACTTTCGCCGCCAATTCTAGAGTTCAGAGAGATTTGGTAGGAAATCCGAGGAGCCGATCGCCCCGTTAACCCCAACCAGATTCGCTAAAACCCGATCGGTTCCTGCTACTCGCAGCAACGTACCGTTCGGAGTGGCGCTAAATTGCAACTGCTGGAAACTCAGCCCGTCGGTCAAAACAAACTTATCGACGCCTACCTCGAAGTTAATGACAGTATCAGTGCCGCCCTCACCATTCAACACAAATTGAGCGCTCCCAATACCTCCAATTAAAGTATCTTCGCCCAAGTCGCCAAACAGCCAGTCATCTCCAGCGCCCCCATTGAGAAGGTCGTTATCTTTACCACCAATCAAGGTATCGCTGCCAGCATCTCCGTTGATAGTATCTTGGCCTTCGTTGCCGTAAAGCAAGTCATCGCCCTCACCGCCGTTGATGCAGTCTTGCTGGTCGTTTGCGGCCACCGAGACACCCCGGTTATCAGCACGATCGCCATAGATGGTATCGTTGCCCTCGTCACCGCAGATCTCATCGCTGCCGTCACCGCCGTAAATCAAGTCGTCACCCCGATCTCCGTGTATGAGGTCGTTAGCTTTGCCGCCGTAAATCAAGTCGTTGTCTTCACCGCCACTGATAGTATCGTCACCCTCATCGCCGAACAGCACATCAGCACCGATGCCACCAAAGAGCAAGTCCTGGCCGCCAACATCTTGAACTCGACTTCGAGCACCGCCGTACATGGTGTCGTCGCCGCTGTCGCCCACAAGGGTATCAGAGCCAAGTTCGCCCCAAATCAGGTCATGATCTTTGCCACCCCAAACACAATCATTGCCTTTACCTGCTTGCACGGTATCATTACCGTGACCGCCGCCAATGATATCGTTGCCACCGTCGGCAAAGATTAAGTCTTGTTCCCCGATATCCCCGATTGACTGGGAACTGCCACTGTCGCCGAGCAGAGTATCGGCTCCTTGGCCGCCGTAGAGGGTATCGGACCCTAATTGACCGTAGATGATGTCATTGCCTTTACCTCCGTAAGCGCGATCGTTATCTTTCCCTGCAACCAGCGTATCGTTTCCTTGTTGGCCGTTGAGGAAGTCGTTACCGAAGCCTCCGTACAGCAAGTCGCGTCCCTGGGAGTCGCTAGCCTTTTGGTCGCGGATGCCCCCAAACAAGCTGTCGGAGCCGATGCCACCAAACAACGTATCGGAGCCGAGTTCGCCCCAAATTAAGTCATTTTCTTTACCTCCAAGGGCAATATCGTCACCTTTGCCGGTATGGATGGTATCGTCGCCCTCGTTGCCGTTAATCAGGTCTGCACCGTTGCCTCCGAAGATCAAATCGCCATTGTTCTGAGCACTGCTGGAGTTATCGTTGCCGTTGTCTCCCAAAATCGTATCGGCACCTAGATCTCCAAACAGGCTGTCAGAGCCTAAGTCGCCGGCAATCCAGTCGTTCTGTTTGCCTGCAAATACGATATCGTTGCCCTCGTCTCCGTAAACAATATCGGTGTCAATGCCCCCAAAAATCGTGTCATTGTCTTCGTTGCCGTAAATTTCGTCCGCGCCGTCTTCACCTAAAAGCAGATCGTTGCCTTCAAAACCGAAGATTTTTTGGTTGCCTTTGGTGTCTACGATCAAGTCATCGCCGTCGGTTCCTTTGGTGGTTTGTCCCTCTGAAAATTGTGAAATAGGCCGGACAAAGCCAACTGCGGGTGGTTGCTGCGGAGGCGCAAAGTTAATTCCCGGTTTTTCAATAATGGGCGAACATTGACAGTTGGTATCTGTTTCGGCGATCGGATTTGAGATGATCGGCGATGCCGGCGTTGGTGTGGGTGTAGGTATGAGTGGGGGAACTGTTCCAACTGGCCTCAAGATAGCAGCAACAGTAGCGCTAGCGGGGCTGACTTTGCCGAGGTTGTCGGTGGCGGTGTAGCTGAAAGTTGCTCCGTTAAAGTCAACTGTGGCTACGAAAAATAGTTGTCCTATTTGTGCCGGAGTCAAAACTTGACCGACTGTCACGGGTATGTCGCCGTTGACTGAATCTGATAGGAACAGGACTCCTTGGTTGGCTGGGGGGACTCTGGTGATGGTGTAAGAGACGATCGACCCATCGGGGTCACTTCCTCCCAATCCCAACACCTGCACGATGCCGTTAGTCGGAACCGTGAAGTTAACATTGTTAATCGATGGCGGTTGGTTGGAAGTCGGGGAGATAGCGGCAACTGTAGCAGTGGCGGGGCTGGTAGCGCCGCTGTTATCTGTGGCGCTGTAGCTGAAATTGGCACCGGTAAAGTCGCCGGTGGATTGGAAAAATAGTTGTCCTATTTGTTCCGGTGTCAAAACTTGACCTGGTGTCACGGCTACTCCGCCGTTGGCTGGATCTCCTAAAAACAGGATTCCTTGGGCCGCTGGCGGCAGGGTGTTGATGGTGTAAGAGGCGATCGACCCATCGGGGTCACTTCCTCCCAATCCCGGCACCCGCGCGCTGCTGTTGGGCTCTACCGTGAAATTAGCATTGTTGGTTACTGGCGGTAAGTTTAGGGGATTTGGTGTGGGAGTTGCTCCTGTGGCACCGAGAGTTGCGGTAGCCAGGGAACTGGTAGCGCCGTTGCTATCTGTGGCGCTGTAGCTGAAAGTTGCTCCGGTAAAGCTACCTGTGGATTGGAAAAATAGTTGTCCTAGCTGTTCCGGTGTCAGGATTTGACCGGGTGTCACGGGTACGCCGCCGTTGGCTGGATCTCCTAAAAACAGGACTCCTTGGGCCGCTGGCGGCAGGGTGTTGATGGTGTAAGAGGCGATCGACCCGTCGGGGTCGGGGTCGCTTCCTCCCAATCCTGTAACTAACCTGCTGCTGTTGGGTCCGAGGCTGGAGTTGGCATTGTTGGCAACTGGCGGTTGGTTGTTCGTTGGAGTTGGAGTTGGTGTGGGCCCTATCAGTCCAGCCACACTAGCGGTAGCGACTGGACTGATAGCACCGCTGTTGTCTGTAGCGGTGTAGGTGAAATTGGCTCCTGTAAAGTTGCCCGTCGTGAAGAAATATAGTTGCTGCAACTGTTGAGGAGTCAGGACTTGACCTTGTGTCACTGGTACACCGCCGTTGGCTGGATCTCCTAAAAACAGGACTGCTTGGTCTGGTGAGGGCAGGGTGTTGATGGTGTAAGAGACGATCGACCCGTCGGGGTCGGGGTCGCTTCCTCCCAATCCCGTGACTAACCTGCTGCTGTTGGGTCCGAGGCGGGAGTTGGCATTGTTGGCTAATGGCGGCTGGTTGTCAGTTGGAGTTGGAGTTGGTGTGGGAATTGGCGAAACAGGCCGCAAGATAGCCGCCACAGTAGCGACAGCGGGACTGGATGCGCCGCTGTTGTCTGTGGCGCTGTAGGTGAAATTGGCTCCTGTAAAGTTGCCCGTCGTTTGGAAAAATAGTTGCTGCAACTGTTCTGGAGTCAGGACTTGACCTGGTGTCACTGGTACACCGCCGTTGGCTGGATCTCCTAAAAACAGGACTGCTTGGTCTGGTGAGGGCAGGGTGTTGATCGTGTAAGAGGCGATCGACCCGTCGGGGTCGCTTCCTCCCAATCCTGTCACTAACTGGCTGCTGTTGGGTTCGAGGCTGGAGTTGGCATTGTTGGCAACTGGCGGTTGGTTGTTCGTTGGAAGTATGGCCGCGACAGTAGCGGTAGCGGGACTGGTGGCGCCGCTGTTGTCTGTGGCGCTGTAGGTGAAATTTGCTCCTGTAAAGTTGCCCGTCGTTTGGAAAAATAGTTGCTGCAACTGTGCTGGAGTTAGGACTTGGCCTGGCGTCACTGGTTGGCCGCCGTTGGCTGGATCTCCTAAAAACAGGACTGCTTGGTCTGGTGAGGGCAGGGTGTTGATCGTGTAAGAGGCGATCGACCCGTCGGGGTCGCTTCCTCCCAATCCTGTCACTAACTGGCTGCTGTTGGGTCCGAGGCGGGAGTTGGCATTGTTGGCTAATGGCGGTTGGTTGTTAGTTGGAGTTGGTGTTGGTGTGGGAGTTGGCGCCACTGGGCGCAAGATAGCCGCCACAGTAGCGACAGCGGGACTGGAGGCGCCGCTGTTGTCTGTGGCGCTGTAGGTGAAATTGGCTCCTGTAAAGTTGCCCTTCGTTTGGAAAAATAGTTGCTGTAACTGTTGAGGCGTCAGGACTTGACCTGGTGTGACTGGTACGCCGCCGTTGGCTGGATCTCCTAAAAACAGGACTGCTTGGTCTGGTGAGGGCAGGGTGTTGATCGTGTAAGAGGCGATCGACCCGTCGGGGTCGCTTCCTCCCAATCCTGTCACTAACTGGCTGCTGTTGGGTCCGAGGCTGGAGTTGGCATTGTTGGCAACTGGCGGTTGGTTGTTAGTTGGAAGTATGGCCGCGACAGTAGCGGTAGCGGGACTGGTGGCGCCGCTGTTGTCTGTGGCGCTGTAGGTGAAATTTGCTCCTGTAAAGTTGCCCGTCGTTTGGAAAAATAGTTGCTGTAACTGTTGAGGCGTCAGGACTTGACCTGCTGTGACTGGTACGCCGCCGTTGGCTGGATCTCCTAAAAACAGGACTGCTTGGTCTGGTGAGGGCAGGGTGTTGATCGTGTAAGAGGCGATCGGCCCGTCGGGGTCGCTTCCTCCCAATCCTGTCACTAACTGGCTGCTGTTGGGCGCGAGGCTGGAGTTGGCATTCTTGGCAACTGGCGGTTGGTTGTCAGTTGGAGTTGTGGGAGTTGGTGTGGGAGTTGGAGTTGTGGGAGTTGGTGTGGGAGTTGGTGTTGTGGGAGTCGGTGTGGGAGTTGGTGTTGTGGGAGTCGGTGTGGGAGTTGGTGTTGTGGGAGTCGGTGTGGGAGTTGGTGTTGTGGG
>NZ_JAUBTF010000014.1:0-79971 GCF_036702355.1 Microcoleus sp. D3_18_C4 | reverse complement strand
AGTCGGTGTGGGAGTTGGTGTGGGAGTCGGTGTGGGAGTTGGTGCTATCAGTCCATCCACAGTAGCGGTAGCAGGGGGACTGATAGCACCGCTGTTGTCTGTGGCGCTGTAGGTGAAATTGCTTCCTGTAAAGGTGCCCGTCGTTTGGAAAAATAGTTGCTGCAACTGTGCTGGAGTCAGGACTTGGCCTGGTGTCACTGGTACGCCACCGTTGGCTGGATCTCCTAAAAACAGGACTGCTTGGTCTGGTGAGGGCAGGGTGTTGATCGTGTAAGAGACGATCGACCCGTCGGGGTCGAGGTCGCGGCCTCCCAATCCCGTGACTAACTGGCTGCTGTTGGGCCCTAGGCTGGAGGTGGCATTGTTGGCCTCTGGCGGTTGGTTGGGAGTTGGAGGTGGTGTCAGAGTTGTGGTGACTGTAGATGCGTTGTTGTCCAGAGTCGGGTCAGCGGTAGTTGAGGTACTTCTGGCGGTGTTGGTGACGCTGCCGGATGCAGGTACGATGAAGCTGACTGTGTTGGTGACGGCGGCACCGCTGGCTAAGCTGGTGACTGGCGGGAAGCGGACAATACCTGTATTGGGATCGTAGACACCGCCGTTGACTTCTGTTACGGCGCCAACGATGTTGTCAGTAATTGTGAGGTTTTCGGCTGTGCTTGGGCCGTTGTTGACTGTGGAAATTATGTAAGTAACTCTTTCACCTGGTGTTGCTGCCGTAGTCCCGGTTTTGGTGGTAACGACATCGGCACTAGGTGTCAGAGTTGTGGTGACTGTAGCCAGCGGATCAGTGCCGTTGTTGTTCTCAGGAAAAGGATCTGGGGTAGCTGAGGTATTTCTGGCAGTGTTGGTGACGCTGCCAGATGCAGATGCAGGTGCGATGAAGCGGACTGTGTTAATGGCAGGAGCACCGGAAGGCAAGCTGGGAATCGGTGGGAAGGTGACAATCCCAGTATCTGGATTGTAAACAGCCTCGTTGGGTAGACTAACTATTTGTAAACCGGGAACAATGCTGTCGGTAACGGTGACGTTTGCGGCTGTGCTTGGCCCGTTGTTGACTGTGGAAATTGTGTAAGTAACTGTTTCACCCGGTGCTGCTGCCGTAGTCCCGGTTTTGGTGGTAACAACATCGGCAAGAGCAGCAACAATTGTAGTTGAGACTTGAGAGATGGGTTGGGAACTATTGTTGTTAGCTAGATTTGGGTCGAAAGTGCTGGATGTGCTATAGGCAGTGTTAGTTAAGGGAGCTGTGACTGTTGGGGAAACTGTGGCGGTGATGGTGCGGGTTTGGCTAGCACCGTTAGCCAGAGTCTGAATCGCCGGCCAGATGACAGTTCGCGTTTTGCTGTCTAAAGTACCGCCGTCAGATATGCTGACTGGTATTAAGCCCGCGGGCAGAGGATCTTGAATCAGGACGCTTTCGGCGTTGTTTGGCCCGTTATTTGTGGAGATAATCGTATAGGTTATGGTGCTGTTGGGTGTGGCGAACAGCGGGCCTTTTTTAACAATGGAAACGTCGGCTACGAGTGTAGGCGGATCTATACTTTGGACGACGACATTGTTAACTTCGTGAATGTTTGTATTTCCCCCGGTCGAAGCAGCAAAGCCAAATTTAAAAGTACGTGGCACTTCTCCGTTTATGGTTGTCAAATTTGATATGTCGATCAGTGTTTCACCCGCATCAAATGTGCCACTACCGTCCAAGTCTAAGGCAACAGTCAGACGGTTAGGTGTTGCTGAAGTCGTCGGGAATAATGTAACTTGGACGCTTCTTTTAGCCTCTGCACGAATGCTTGTATCTTTATTGTCTATCCCAATGGAAACGCCAGTCAAACTGTTAGTTAAAAGGCTAGAACCTAAAAATTTATAATTTTCGGTTGGGATTGTGCTTGCCCTGCCTCTAAGTCCTACTGCATCAGGTAGCCTATCAGTTCCATTGTTCAAGATGCCGCCACCCTGTTTTCCAGCAATGGTGCTAGAATAATTGCCAAATTCGTCTAATCCGACACCTAAATAACCTCCTACAATACCCGGTGAATTTGAATTAGTATTCTGAGCATAGCCGAGAGAGCCGCCAAAGCCTCCCGCTTGTGTTGGCGTAGCTGTTCCGTCAATGAGGAAAAAACTAATGCCATCGGCACCAAGGACGGAACCATCCCCTGAAGAAGGGACAGTACCTCTGTTATAGGCAAAGAAATCAAAGGTAACTCTCAGACCCTCAGTGGCAGAGATGGGGTTGTTGTAGATTACAAAAGCTGATTGTCCAAAGGCGTTTGAGGTTAATCTCAAAGTACCGCTTCCGGGTGTATCGCCCGTCCCTAAAGCCGGAATAACGCCGCTGGAGTTTTGTGTACTACCTGCGGTTAAGCCTGGGTTAGCTGTAGTGGGGTTGCCAACTCCATATATCCAAGGCCCGATTACTGTTGTATTTTTAAATTCTTCAGCCGCTAATGTAGCCAGGACTGATGTGTAGCCTTCTAGGACTTCTTTTTCAAAGGCTATTTCGGTATTTATTTGCCCTGTGGTAATTTCTAATTCCCAGTCGCCACCTAGTGCTGCACTACCAGTTAAATTATTGGAAGCTGCAACATTTGCTCCTGTTATTTGGCTGAGTTTTTGTAGGAATTCTAGACCTGATTCCCCGGCGCCTGTGTTGCAACTTAATAGCAGAATACTACCTGTTTCGTTGAGAGCTTTACCCCACTGCTGTAATTGGCTGGAATAGGTTTCTATATTGTGAATATTGAGTTCTGTTGACCCGATTTCTACTGATGCTGATGCGCCGTGAGCAACTATTTGAATGCTGTTGAGGCTGTGCCGCGATGCTGCTATTTCGGCAATTTGTTCGATTCCATCCCGGGTTCTATCGAGTAGGATTACTTCTGTATCGCTTTTCACTCCCCTGAGAAACTCTTGGTAGTTTTCTACTTTTGAATCCACAATCGCTAGATTTTTTCGGCTAGCCGTCTCTGCTTTATGGCTAGCTTGTCTCAAGATTTTAGTTTCCATATTGGTAGATTTCCCTGTTTGTGTAGATGACCAATTTGACAGATTTGGGATGGTTTTCATTTTTGGTTGATTTGGTTGCTAAATCTAAGCTACCCATTTTCATAGATGACGATAAACTTTCAAATATAAAGTTGGGAACCTTATTTTTTATGAGACATAATAGTTGCCTATATTTGTTATTTTTGATGTTAGTCAATCATTAGACAGGATTTACTGCGATCGCCCTTGGATGTCCTGATCCGACAGATGGCTGCAAATTCTAACATGAATAAGGGGTAACAGCCTTTATATTAGCGAAAATGCTCTATTTTTGGGGAAAATGATATCAGGTCTAAGGTTAGTTATATGGTAAATTACTTACGGATTTATCAGCACAAGGGGTCTAACCCCTCATACTGCTGTTCTTAGTCTGGTGATATCGAGGCTGGCTCAGACAGCTTGAACCGTAAATATACTGAAAATATTAATTTCCTAAAAATTGGCAGATTTTGACTTTGAGGTGCGATCGCTCTTAAAAGTTGAGAGTACCGTATTTCTAGAGATTTATACTTATACTAATTGGGTGTGCAGTAAACTCACAGCCATGTAATAATAACAACTTAACGCTACAAAAGTTAACAAAAAAAGTTGACAAATTATATATGTTAATACCAGGATTGCGGTGACAAAAAAGAACGATCGCCCTTCAGTTCAAAAAGTACGATCGCCCTTTACACCCTGTTTTTATCTAAATCATCAAACTGCGTCGATCGCATCCTCTAACGCCGCTTGCTAAGCGTCAATATCGAGTTCGCGCACTAAAAAAGCCCATTCATCAGCCAATTCTTCAATCACTTTAGCTGTAGGTTTGCCACCCCCGTGTCCCGCTTTAGTTTCAATGCGAATTAACACTGGTTTTTCTCCCGCGTGGGTTTCTTGCAAAGCAGAAGCAAACTTGAAACTGTGGGCGGGAACCACTCGATCGTCGTGATCGGCAGTTGTAATCATTGTCGCCGGATAAGCCGTTCCCGGTTTGAGATTGTGCAGGGGAGAATAGCCGTAAATTGTCGGAAATTCCTCGGCATTTTCGGGAGAACCGTATTCCGAAGTCCAGGCCCAACCAATGGTAAACTTGTGGAAGCGCAGCATATCCATAACCCCGACTGCGGGCAATGCTGCACCGAACAATTCCGGTCGCTGAGTCATGCAAGCCCCTACTAATAAACCGCCGTTGCTACCACCTGCGATCGCCAATTTTGCAGGTTTGGTGTATTTGTTTTCGATCAGCCATTCAGCGCCAGCTATAAAGTCATCAAACACGTTTTGCTTATTCAACTTTGTCCCTGCTTGGTGCCATGATTCGCCGTACTCGCCGCCCCCCCGCAAACAGGCGATCGCATAAACTCCGCCCAGATCCAGCCATACGACATTGCTAATCGAAAAACTCGGAGTTAGGGACACGCCAAAACCGCCGTAGCCGTAAAGATAAGTGGGGTTATTGCCATCAAAGTGCAAGCCTTTCTTGTGGGTGATAAACATGGGTACTTGCGTACCGTCTTTGCTGGGGTAAAATACTTGTTTTGTTTCGTAATCGTCGGGATTAAAATCGACATTTGGCTGCCGATAAATCGTACTTTTATCTGTCACCATATTGTAGTGATAGATGATGTTAGGTGCAGTGAAACTGGTGTAAGCATAAAAAGTTTCGGTGTCGTGCCTCTTGCCGCTGAATCCTCCCGCCGAACCGATTCCGGGCAAGGCAACTTCTCGCACGAAAGAGCCATCTAAGTTAAAGATTTTAATCTGAGTGTAGGCGTCTTTCAAGTAGGAAGCCACAAATTGATTGTTCAGCAGGCCTATGCCTTCGAGAGTTTCTGCTGCTTCGGGGATAATTTCTGTGAACCCCCCCTCTCTGGGCGACGGGGGAGTTTCATCACAAGCGAGGGATGAGGGAGGTTGGTTGTTGGTGTCGATCGCAATTACGCGGCCCAACGGTGCATTCAAGTTTGTTTGAAACCAGAAAATAGAGCCTTCATTGTCGATGAAACTGTACTCAGCCTCGAATTCGCTAATCAGTTCTACAACGGTTGATTCCGGTGCAGTTAAATCCTTGTAGAAAATCAAGTTTTTGGTTTCAGTTCCTTGCCAAACTGAGATAATCAAGTATTTGCCATCTTCGGTGACGCCGCCGCTAAATCCCCACTCTTTTTGGTCGGGTCGCTCGTAGATTAATACGTCTTCAGATTGGGGGGTGCCGATTTGGTGGTAAAACAGTTTTTGGTAATAGTTAACTTCTTCGTGCTTGCTTTTTTCGTTGGGTTCGTCGTAGCGACTATAAAAAAAGCCTTTGCCGTCATGAGTCCATGAAGCGCCAGAAAATTTAATCCACTTTAAATGGTCTGATAAATCTTCTCCGGTTGCCACATCGCGGACTTTCCATTCCTGCCAGTCGGAACCAGAACTTGACAAACCGTAGGCCATGTATTTGCCATCTTCGCTGATAGCTACGCCACCCAGAGCAACGGTTCCATCTTCTGAGAGAGTGTTGGGGTCAATTAATACTTTGGGTTCGGTGTCGAGGGATGTTAATGTGTAGAGTACGGATTGATTTTGCAGGCCGTCATTCTTGTAGTAGAAATAGCGAGATCCTTCTTTGAAAGGTATGCCGTATTTCTCGTAATCCCAAAGTTGAGTCAGGCGCTGTTTGATTTTTTCCCGCGCCGGAATTTCGTTGAGGTAGGCAAAGGTAACTTGATTTTGGGCTTCCACCCAAGCTTGGGTTTCCTCTGAGTCAGGATTTTCCAGCCACCTGTAAGGGTCGGATACTTTGACGCCGTGGTAGTCGTCTGTTTGGTCGATTTTGCGGGTTGTGGGGTAGGTGAAAGGTCGATCGAATTTGGTCATGATTTTTTACTACTCTCGGTAACTTTTTCCAGTTTACCCTTTCGCGGCAGTGACGACAGGGAACAACGAAACTCAAGACCATAAACCAAATACCAAATACCCGACAGGTTGAAACCTGTCGCTACACACACAAAACCCGCCGACGCGGGTTTCATCTCTTACAATTTTGTCATTGCGAGCCTGAGCGAAGCAATCGCAGAAGCTTAGAATATAGCTCTCGTCGCATCAATTGTAAACTCTTCATCCTCTCTTCTCTTCCTACCCTACCCTTCGGGAACCCCTGCGGGGAACGGGAACGGCTTCGCCGAACGTGCCCTTGGCGTCTTCGCGGTTCGTTTCTCTTATTTTTAAATCAGGTATCACCACCCGTTTTCAACTAATCTAACTCCCTCCTTCCTTCCAAAGCACGAGCCAATGTAACTTCATCGGCATATTCCAAATCTCCCCCCATCGGCAAACCAAAAGCTATGCGTGTCACTAGGGTAAAAGGTTTTAATAAGTGACCGATATAAAGAGTAGTAGTTTCGCCTTCCACGCTGGGACTAATAGCAATAATTACTTCCTTAACCTTTTGCTGGCTGACGCGCCGGACTAATGGTTGAATGTTCAATTGTTCCGGACCAATTCCATCCATCGGCGAGATAACGCCGCCAACAACGTGATATTTACCCATGTATTCCCGCGTTTTTTCTAAAGCGATTACATCGCGGGATTCTGACACTACACAAATGGTATGACTGTCGCGGTTGGGATTGCGGCAAATTTCGCAAACAGGGTCAGCAGATAAGTGAAAGCATACTTGACAGAAACCTACTTGCTGTTTGGCATCAATCAAAGATTTAGCTAGGGCTTGCACTTCTTCTTCCGGTCGCTTCAAAATATGTAAAGCGAGCCGCTGGGCTGTTTTTGGGCCGACTCCGGGCAAGCGCTGCAATTGTTCGATTAAACGAGCTAAAGGTCGAGTGTACATTAAAAATTGGCGGTAATTGGTAATATCATTTCTGGTTGATTCGCGACAATATAATTTGTGCGATGTAGGGGCGGGTTTTACCAACCATCTATGTTTAAAACTAAGTATATCATAAACCAGCCCCGCCCATACACTGATGATTATTGACTAATTTACCCTCCACTAATTTTAGCTTGGTAGCCTAACTTTGTGATAATTTCTAGCAGCTTTTGCTTGTGTTCGCCTTGAATTTCGATTTCATTATCTTTGACTGTGCCGCCAGTACCGCATTGGGCTTTTAGCTGCTTGGCTAAAGTTGCTAATGTTTCGGGTTTTTCCTGAAAGCCGCTGATGACTGTAACTGTTTTGCCGCCGCGTCCTTTTCGGGATGCTTCGATTTTGAGGTTTTGTTGATTGGGGGGAACTTCGGCAATTCCCCGTTGGAGGGCTGCCGAGTTGTCAACGTTGCCGAATTCGGAGTAAACTATTCGTTTGCCCTCGGTTGTTTTGCTGTCAGAATCTTTGCGTTTGGATGCTGCCATAGGTTAAGATGCTTGAACTTTTTTTACTGCTATTTCTAGTTTTAGCGGATTGGGGTATGGTTGCGATCGCTCGGAATGCCATCTATCTTCTACTTATTGTATTAGCCCGTCAAGCGTTCAAGGAATTATAATGAAATTTGTTCGATCGCCTCCAGTCCACAACCAATTTGGTACGATCAACACCAAGCCTCTAGCTTACCCGTGAATCTAAAAAATCTAAAATCTAAAATCTAAAATCAAATGACAGTCACCCCCCTGCATCTCACTTCCGAAACCAGCGCCCAACGCCCCGACTCCCTCGGCAGATTCGGCAAATTCGGTGGCAAATATGTCCCCGAAACTCTGATGCCCGCTTTATTTGAACTAGAAGCCGCTTTCCACAAATACCGCAGCGAACCGGAATTTCAACAGCAACTCCAACAATTGCTCAAAGATTATGTCGGCCGCCCCAGCCCTTTGTATTTTGCCGAGCGCCTCACCGAACACTACGCTAAAGCAGACGGAACTGGCCCGCAAATTTACCTCAAACGCGAAGATTTAAACCACACCGGAGCTCACAAAATTAACAACGCTTTAGCTCAAGCATTGTTAGCAAAACGTATGGGCAAAAAGCGCGTAATTGCTGAAACTGGTGCTGGTCAACACGGCGTTGCTACTGCCACAGTTTGCGCTCGTTTCGGTATAGAATGCGTTGTCTACATGGGCGTTCACGACATGGAAAGACAGGCTTTAAATGTGTTTAGAATGCGCTTGATGGGAGCCGAAGTGCGGCCGGTGGCTGCGGGTACGGGAACGCTGAAAGATGCGACTTCCGAAGCAATTCGCGACTGGGTGACAAATGTCGAAACAACTCATTACATCCTCGGTTCCGTGGCGGGCCCGCATCCTTACCCGATGATGGTACGCGATTTCCATGCGGTAATTGGTGAAGAAACGCGCGCTCAGTGTCAGGAAAAGTGGGGCGGTTTGCCGGATATTTTATTAGCTTGCGTCGGCGGCGGTTCTAATGCAATGGGTCTTTTCCATGAGTTTGTCGGGGAAGAAACTGTCAGATTGATCGGTATTGAAGCGGCGGGCGAAGGTGTGGAAACTGATAAACACGCTGCTACTTTGACTAAGGGAAGTGTGGGAGTTCTACACGGGGCGATGAGTTATTTGCTGCAAGATAATGAAGGTCAAGTAATCGAGCCGCATTCGATTAGTGCAGGTTTGGATTATCCGGGTGTGGGGCCGGAACACAGTTATTTGAAGGATGCGGGCAGGGCTGAATATTATAGCGTAACTGATGCAGAAGCGCTGGAAGCATTTCAGCGGCTTTCGCAGTTGGAGGGGATTATTCCAGCTTTGGAAACTTCTCATGCGATCGCCTATTTGGAGACTCTGTGCCCGCAGCTAACAGGCAATCCGCGCATTGTGCTTAACTGTTCCGGACGCGGCGACAAAGACGTGAACACTGTAGCGAAGGTTCTGAATATCTAGGCTAGCGGAATGTGGGGCGATCGCTCTGTAGGAATTGGTAACAATTAACTTTATTTCTCGTTTGATTTCATGTCCAAAGGTTTGATTTCGATTTGCTTGGGATTGTTGACAATCCTGCCTAAGTGTGACACCTCCATTCCTATGCGATCGCTGCCACAAACTCCCATGAATACTAATGTTGCTTCCAGTGCTATTACTGACTTAGAAAAAGCGGTTAACCAACAGATAAATCAATACCGAGCATCTAAAAAGTTGCCACCGCTGAGTATCGATCCGCGAATCACTCAGATAGCAAGAATTCACAGCGAAAATATGGCTAAGGGTAAAGTCAGTTTTAGCCACGATGGATTTGAGGGGCGGGCGAAAGCAATTACCATTCCTTATCAAAGTGTAGCTGAAAATCTTGCTTACAATTTTGGCTACAACGACCCGGTACGCAATGCTGTTGAGGGTTGGATTAAAAGTGACGGCCACCGTAAAAATATGGAGGGTCAGTTTAATGTGACAGGTATTGGGGTTGCGAAAAATGCCAAAGGCGAGTATTATTTTACTCAGCTTTTTGTTCGCAGTCGATAATTTGAAGGAAGAAGGAAGAAGGAAGAGGGAAGAGGGAAGAGGGAAGAAGGAAGAAGGCAGTCAACAGTCAACAGCCAACAGTCAACAGTCAACAGTCAACAGTCAACAGTTACCAATAATGGAATTTGCAGATTTTCAAGTGTGCGATGGTGATATTCCCGATTCTCTCTTATCTTATTATTTGACTGCGCCGGCGATCGCGGTTGATACGGAAACAATGGGTTTGCTACCTTGGCGCGATCGCTTGTGTTTGGTTCAGTTGTGCAATCCCGAAGGTAAAGTTGCAGTGGTGCGGATTGCCAAAGGCCAGACAGCAGCACCGAATTTAAAGAAGTTAATGGAAGCCGAAAATATTGAGAAAGTATTTCATTTTGCGCGCTTTGATATGGCAACAATGCGTTACAATTTAAGTATTGACATTGCACCAGTTTTCTGCACCAAGCTAGCTAGTAAACTTGCTAGAACTTATACCAACAAACACGGATTGAAAGAATTAATTCTAGAACTCGAAAAGGTAGAATTAAATAAAACATCTCAAAGTTCCGACTGGGGAAATGCGACTAATCTTTCGGACGATCAACTAAATTATGCTGCTAACGATGTCCGCTATTTGCTGAGCGCTAAACAAAAGTTGACTGCTATGTTGCAGCGAGAAGAACGCTGGGAAATTGCACAGCAATGTTTTCAGTGTTTGCCAGTTTTTGTGAGTTTGGATTTATTGCAGTACAACAATGTTTTCGAGCACGGCTAATACTATTTTAGATTTTAGATTTTAGATTGGCAATGACTGATGACTACCAGGGTTTAGAACACGAGCATACAATTGCATTCTTTTTTGGAACTGGTATAATATTCTGTCACCTCGCAGAACTGCCATCAAATTGGTTTGTAGTGAAGACTTGAGTTATCATAAAACTCGCTCGGAATTTAGTCCTCACTACAAACATAATTATTATTATTTGACCGGACTTGATGTGAGTTAAAAAAAATTCAAAACAGTGATCTATGGCTGATTAGGACTGATCGGGATTGTGTTCGTGCAGTAAAGCTTCAATTTGGTCGTCAACATTTCTAATCACCTGTTCCAAAGCGGGCAACCCCTCTAAAGGCACAGGAGAAAGCCGAGTTCGATCGCGAATTTGATTCACTTTCCGCTGCAATTCTTCGGCCAGCCGCAGTGCGTCCCGACTCAAAGTAGACAATTGCTGCTGCTGGTAAAACCTCAAAGCTGCCCCCCGCAAAACTTGCAGGGTGGCTTCTTCCTTGCCACCCACCGTCATTACCCGCAAGCGCAACAGCAAATGAGTGTTTTGATATATGCGCTCAACTTCGACTTGTTTGGGCTGTTCCACCGGGCAAACAGGCATATCTGTCAGCCGCTTCAACTCGTCGATGACCTCTTGGAAAAGGACGATATCAATACCTTCGAGCATCGATTTCAAAACGCCATCTTGACTCCAAAGAATGCGACCTTGGGACTGGTGCCGCTCAAAAAACAGGCGACCGATACCCTCTCGCAGCACTCTACCGAGCAATTCTTGTAGGAGTTGGGGCGCGGGCAAAGTTGCCAAAACTTCCACTTGGCTTGACAAGTGCAAGGCCTCGACATTCAAAACCGATAGCTGTGTCGGTGTCGGGGGAACCTCAGCGGCAGCAGGTTTAAACGGCTCAGGAGGGGGCATCGAGGGTTCTGGCACAGACAGCAGCGTTGCTGCATTGGGGCCTGAAGTTGCTGGTGCGGATTTTTTGGCTGTTGGGGCTGCAGCGGTTTCTGTCTGGCTCGGTTCTCGGAGTTGGTTCCCGTGCAGCAAGTAAGCTGAGAGCATCGAGCGCTGAGTTTCCGAGGCAATTGGCTCTGTTGTGACTGAGCAATTCATGTAAGCTAAAATCCGCTGCACGTAGTCCAAGGCGGAGTCATCTTGGGCATCGACTACGCCCAATTTAAACAGATTACCTTCTAGAGATAAAGGCAAAACTTGATAATAAAGGCAAGCTTCAAAGGGGACAACAGTGTCGATTAGGTGAAATATTCGATCGGAGTCCATTGTAGCTGCCGAGTGTGTTGAAGATGTATGTACCATTAGCTGCTTTGTAGTTGGAAGCGCGATCGAGCGCGACGCACCAACCTGATGCGATAAAATTAAACGCTGCAACTTCCCTGACGGAGGAATTGGCCTAACAACCGGAAGCTTTTCTTAAATAAAAATTCTTAGTCCCAGAATTTTCTCCCTTCTGTATTGCAGCCTCAAATTCTACCAAAAGATGGAGAACTAGATGATGACTGGCGCACTCTAGACCCACTATCATCGATCGCCCGATGTTGATGCCCGTGGCTGGCAACAATAGAATTATATCTTTAATGCACAAGTATTAGAGATGCACCACAACCGATGATTTACGGGCTACCGCTGAATAGAGGATTGGCTAAAAAAGCCTGAAAAGTCGATCGTGCTGCTAGTATCTTACCTCAGAGAGTTAACTGTGAGCGTTTTGGAGCGCGATCGTCACGGCAGCGCTACGATATCCCGATCGATCTAACCTGAATTGATACAAGGGGCATGGCGCGGTTTTCCACGGGGAAACTCGCAGCACTCTGTGGCTTTTGGGGAATTGATTTGTAGCGCGGATTCTGAAAAATGCTACCGCCCATTAACAATTAGCAATTGCCCGCCACCCATTACCAATCTACTCGTTGCGGAGCGATTGAGCTGCTAAATAGAGTTTGCTCCACTCGCCGATGACTTGATTGGTTTTCAGTTTTAATTCAGATGCGATCGTCTCTACACTTTTCCCTGCTTTCAACGATTCTACCAACTGCCGCTGCACCGGTGTGAGGTCTTGTAAATATTGCTGCCACTGGGCGGGAGTCAAGCCCAAACTGTGTTCTTGGAGCGAAGTTTCCAGCCAGTTGGCGACTAATTCCGGTGCTTGTTTGACCGCAAAAACCCGAATCGCGTGGTAACTAACTTTTTCTCGCAAGCGGTAAATTTGCTTGATTGGAACATTCAACTCCTCGGCAATTGCCTCTTGGGAACGACCTTGCAGGTAAAGCTGCAGCCACCGGGAAGCCAGCGGATCGACTTCAGCGGCCAAGTAATTCTCAAATTCTTGTTGGACAATCTGCCGCTGAGTTTGCTGCTCTTCCCAAGCTTGATTTTCTCGATACTCGGACATCGCCTGTTCGTCTAGCAGGCTGAGCGGTTCGTCTGTATCGTCGGGTAGAACCTGTTCCGACACCAGCCGCACCCAGTCTCCAGCAGGCACTTGCGTCAACCCGCCGCGCTGAGCACGCCGCAGGTAGTTGACAAAACGGTACACCAGCAGCGGCTGGTTGCGGATCGGCCGCAAGCAGTATTCTTCTGTGCTCGCTAGCAGCAAAGCATTTCGCAGGCGTCTGTCTGAGGTGCATTCGGCAATCCAGGCGACTTGCTGCTGCAGGTAGCGATCGGAATTGAGCATTTCCTGAATCACTTCTTGCAGTACCTCCACCGCACTCCGCTGTCTGTCGCGACTCAGGGAAACCCACGCTTGGATTTTTTGCCGGAGCACAACTAAACCGCCGAGCCGCCCGATTAAGTTGCGGTAAGCTTTTTCTGGGGGTACTCCCAGATATCGAGAAATCAAAATTCGATATAAAAAGTCGATCGCGCCAGAGGCGACAGACAATTGAGTTGGGCTAAGAGTGTCAAATCTTTCGGGATTGTCTCCCAACAGCCACCGGACAACACTCTCGCGAGTGCTAGAATTTTCGTCCGGGCAATCTTTTTCCAGTCGAGACTTCCAATCTTGTCCTAGTCTTTCCGCCAAGGTCATGGGCTGTCGAGAATATTGTCTTTCACCCCCGATTTTACGTGGTATCCTGGATTTTTGAGTATTTTTCAGATATACGATCCTCTTCGAGGGCTTCGCCAACGCGCGATCGGATAAATTACCTTAAATTACCCTAAACAAAATTCCATTACGGTGCGATATGCCTAACTTTTTATTAGAACTCGGTACAGAAGAATTGCCCGCATCTTTTGTCGCAAGCAGCGCCCAGCAGTGGCAGCGACTTGTACCTGCAACGCTGGCAGAAGAATCCTTGACAAATGACTCAATTAATGTATACGCTACTCCGAGGCGTTTGGCCGTTCTCGTGAAAGGACTGCCAGTTCAGCAATTAGACAGAGAAGAAGAGGTAAAAGGGCCGCCCGCGAGTTCGGCTTTTAAAGATGGCAAACCGACGAAAGCAGCGGAAGGTTTTGCGAAAAAGCAGGGCGTAGAAATTGATGCTTTGGAAGTTCGCGCTACCGATAAAGGCGATTTTGTATTTGTGCTCAAAAAGATTCCGGGGCGGATGACAGCGGATATTTTGACAGAACTTGTGCCGCAGTGGATTAATAAGTTAGAAGGCAAAAGATTTATGCGGTGGGCTGACGGAGATTTGAAGTTTCCGCGCCCGATTCGATCGCTCGTGGCACTGTTAGATGATACTGTACTGCCAATTACATTGGTGAGCGGTTCGGATACGGTCAAGAGCGATCGAATTTCCCAAGGACACCGGGTGTTATACACCCCCCCTACACCCCTGGGAGGGGTCTCGATTCCCCAAGCCGAGGATTATGTCGAGTGTCTGCGGGCTGCTTGCGTGGAGGTCGATCGAACCCAGCGCAAAAATCAAATTAAAGCACAAGTAGAAGCCGCAGCGACAAAACAAGGCGGTTACGCCGACATTACCGAAGATTTGTTAGAAGAAGTCACCGACTTAGTAGAATGGCCGAACGCAGTTGTCGGCAAATTTGACGAAGAATTTTTGATATTGCCGCCGGAAGTAATCACCACAATTATTGTTACAAACCAGCGATACTTCCCCATCCTCAAAAGCCCAGATTATCCCGAACTTCTGCCCTATTTCATTACAATTTCCAACGGAGATCCTGCTAAAGCCGCGATTATTGCCGCCGGTAACGAGCGAGTAGTGCGGGCAAGATTGGCAGACGGTCAGTTTTTCTATAAAGCAGACTTGGTAAAGCCTCTAGAGGATTATTTGCCAAAGTTGGCAACAGTTACTTTCCAGGAAGATTTGGGGACAGTACGCGCAAAAGTCGATCGGCTGTGCAAGATTGCCAGTTTAATTGTCAATCAACTGCAAATCACAGAGGAAGAGCAAGCTGATGTAGCCAGAGCAGCCTTACTTTGCAAAGCCGACCTTGTAACCCAAATGGTTTACGAACTTCCCGAAATGCAAGGAATCATGGGGCAGAAATACGCCTTAGCAAGTGGCGAATCGGAACAAGTAGCCACAGCGATTTTTGAACATTATTTGCCCAAAGGTGCGGGCGACAATTTGCCCCAAACTCTCACAGGTCAAGTTGTCGCAATAGCCGACAAATTAGATACATTAGTCAGCATCTTCGGCTTGGGAATGTTGCCGACTGGTTCATCCGATCCCTTCGCCTTGCGCCGCGCAGCCAATGCAATAACTAACATTATTTGGGCGGCTCAGTTGCCAGTCAACTTGCACAAATTGCTCGCAGAAGTGGTTGCAGAATTTACCGCAGCCCGCCCGCAAACCTCGGCGGATTTGCTGGATCAGTTATACGAGTTTTTCTTGCAAAGAATTCGTACTTTGTTGCAAGAAGAAAAAAACGTAGATTACGATTTGGTGAATGCAGTTTTGGGAGAAAATGACCCAGAATATACTGAACGAGCATTGAGAGATTTGTTGGACGCACTGGAAAGAGCGCTTTTCCTACAACAAATCCGCAATAACCAGACTTTGGATCTAATTTACGAAACAGTCAACCGTTCAACTCGTTTGGCGGCTCAAGGTGATTTGGATAAAATAGAATTGGAACCGAAAGCGGCGGTGAAACCAGATTTATTTCAAAAGTCGTCTGAACAAGCTTTTTACGATGCAGTCGTGCAGTTAGTGCCGCAAACGCTGCTATCCAAACAAACTCGCAATTACCAGCAGTTAGTAGATAGTTTGACGGAAATTGCTCCGACTGTCAGCAACTTTTTCGACGGGCCAGAAAGCGTTTTGGTGATGGATTCTGACCCGGAAATTAAGCAAAATCGGTTGAATTTACTGGGGCTGCTGCGGAATCACGCGCGGGTGTTGGCTGACTTTGGGGCGATGGTGAAAAGTTAGAATTGACAATATTTGAGTCCGCCTGGGATTGAAAACCTCTGCTTCAGTCCGCCGGGGGTTGAAACCCCCGTCTCAAAGCGAAAGTCCTCTTAAGAGGACTGAAACCCTGACATAACATACTTTTCAGTCCGCCAGGGGTTGAAACCCCCGTCTCAAAGCGAAAGTCCTCTTAAGAGGACTGAAACCCTTACATACCATACTTTTCAGTCAGTTTTAACTGACTTTAGCTGTTAGACAGGGGTTTTCAACCCCTGGCGGGCCTGGGGGAAAACGAGGGGGCCTGTAGGCAAACCAACTTGAGAAACGTACTTGTTAAAAATCGGGATCGAAATAACATTAAAGCTTACCAATAAAAGTAGTACATCTATTAGGATTGTTTCCGAACCGCGCGAGTCTCAGCAGAGTTCGATCGCTCTCTTAAAAAATAAGCAAAATGGCCAATAGTCAATAACCAATTCAAGGTTAAAATATAAACTTATAAAACCAGGGAAATTCGCTCCATCACACACACAACTTATGCCGATAGCTCATATCATTGGACTAGGAAAATCAGGAATTGCCGCCGCCAGACTGCTCAAACGCGAAGGATGGGAAGTAACGCTGAGCGATCGCTCATCTTCCCCAAACTTGCTCGAACAGCAACAGGAATTTGCTAACGAAGGAATTAACGTTGAGTTAGGTAAATCCTTTGAACCAGTCGAATCGATAGAATTAATAGTAGTAAGTCCTGGCGTTCCCTGGGACAGTCCAGCCTTAGTGCGCGCCAGAGAGTTAGGCATTGAAACAATCGGAGAAATGGCTCTCGCGTGGCGTTACCTCAAATCTCCTTGGGTGGGAATTACCGGCACTAACGGCAAAACTACTACTACTGCTTTAATTGCTGCTATTTTTGCAGAGGCCGGGCTTTACGCTCCCGCTTGCGGCAATATTGGCTATGCTGCGTGCGAATTAGCTTTAGCAGAAAAACCGCCGGATTGGGTAATTGCAGAAATCAGCAGCTATCAGATAGAATCCTCGCCATTTGTAGCGCCGCGAATCGGAGTTTTGACGACTTTGACGCCGGATCACCTCAGCCGCCACAAAACGTTAGAAAATTACTACAACATTAAAGCACATTTGCTCAAAAAGTCTGAATTGCAAGTAATTAACGGCGACGATCCTTGTTTGCGCCAGCAAGGAGTTGACGTTTGGCCGGATGCGTGTTGGACGAGTGTCAAAGGTGAAAAAGAACTGTTGGGAAATACAGATTTTGGAGCCTATATTCAAGATGGTTGGGTAATAGCTCAAAGCGAGAAAATTCTGCCTGCTGATTCTTTGCGGATGGTGGGAGAACACAATTTGCAGAATTTGTTAATGGCGGTGGCTGCGGCTAATTTAGCGGGAATAGATAAAAGTGCGATCGCCCAGGCGATCGCTAAATTCCCCGGAGTTTCGCACCGCCTCGAACACATCTGCACTTGGGAAGGCATAGATTTCATCAACGACAGCAAAGCTACTAATTATGACGCCGCGCAAGTCGGGTTAGCTTCTGTGAGCCCACCGGCGATTTTAATTGCGGGCGGTGACGCCAAAGAAGGGGACGATCGCGCTTGGATTGATACAATCAAGGCGAAAGCTGCTGGGGTGTTGCTAATTGGGGATGCGGCAGGTATTTTTGCCGATCGGCTCAAACAAGCAAATTACAACGCTTGGGAAATAGTCGAAACAATGGAACGAGCAATCCCGCGAGCCGCAGAATTAGGCAAACAGAACAACGCTAAAGTCGTGCTGCTTTCGCCAGCTTGTGCTAGCTTCGATCAATACCAAAACTTCGAGCAACGAGGCGATCATTTCCGCCAATTATGCCTCGAATCCCTAGTTTAGATATTTCATTGTTCGCTGTGTACAAATTAAGATTGTTATACACAGCGAACACTAACCAAATTCAATCTGCGTTCATCCGCGTCTATCGGCTTACATCTGCGGTTAAAAATTAAAACATCTGATTTCCGCCTACTTTAACTAACCGTCTTCCAAATATCCTTAATTTTCGCCTGTTGTTCCCATTCTAGCTCATAAAAAACTAGCATCATTTCCTCATGAGTGTAATCAATAATTATTGCCGCCAATTGAGCGGCAGTTTGCGCTTTTAGCATGGCTAGTTTCAACGTGGTCATTCCTTCTTTATCCATCTACACTAAAACTTGGATTTTTACCTCACTTTTATTTTAATTTTGCCTGCAACTATCTGTTAATTTTGCCTTAAAATCAGCAATATTAGCAGCATTTACTGTGTCAAAATTGTGCGAATTTATTTTAACTTGGCTGCAAAGCTGAGAGAGCAATTTTTCATCAATCTCCAGAATCTTGCCTTCGGAAGTGACTTTTTTTTGCAACAAAGTTGCGATTTCCCTTTCCAGTTGCCGATTTCCTTGCTGAAAGAAATCTTGAGAGTTAGAACGAAACAAACCGCTATTGACTTGCTGAATTTGGCTGGCTGTCAGCGATTGAGCCGAGACAGCAGCCGGAAATGCAAAAGATGCTGCTAGCCACCAGCTAGAAATTATCTGTTTGAGAATGCTGTTCATAACTGTCGGGAGGATTTTTTACCTCAATTGGTTTCTCGTCTTCTGACTCGCTTGCTAATTCATCTTCTTGTTCAAGTTTTTCTTGCCACTCGACAAGCTGCTGAAAAAGTTTCGGGTTAATTTCAAATACGGGTTTGTTGATTTCTGACATATTTACTCCTGAAGGTGATTGAAAGACTTGGATTTAACTGGTTCCCTGGCTCTGCCAGGGAACCGCTGTCGAGAGGCTCTGCCTCGGTTTTTCAGCAGGAACATTGGAGGCTGAGCCTCCGGATCTGCGTTACCAGGCTGAGCCTGGAAACGAGTAGAAAAACAATTATGTTGATCGGAATTTACGCTCAAACCTTCAGCAGCGACATAATTATGCCAGTTAAAGACCCACCAAGCAAAACTAAAGTAGCTAAGGTACTAATGCCAAATCCTGCCGCTCTTTTTTCAGCAGCTTGATAGTAACCCCAAGCAAACAAAATGCGTCCAATTATCCAAACTGCGCCGATACCGGCGCCCCAAATTGGGCTGATAAATTGCGAGAACAGCCACAGCGAGGGCAAAAATAGAATCATTTGCTCTAAGGTATTTTGCTGAACTCGCACCACTCGCTCAAAGTCTGGGTTTCCTGTCATCTGCGGGGGAGAAACTTTGTATTTGAATCTAGCTCTGCCGACGTTGATGGTAACAACGAAGTAGAGAATTAATGCTGAAACAGTAATTAGACTAGGCCAAAGTGTGGCGTTTGCTTCTGCGAGCATGATTCGGTATTATTGGGGTGGACTATATATCTTGATTATAAATCAATAATTGTCGATCGCGTTATTCATCGCCCTCCCGTCATTCCATGCACGGAATGTGATTCAACTGCTGGCTATTAGCGACGCGACAATTGCTTTCGGATTCTGGGACATCCTCGAAAACTTGCTGGCTGGGATTTTGATTCTTTTGACTGCACCTGCACAGGGAGACAAGCCCCCGACTCTTCTCGTGAGTCACCCCAAATTTTAGACCCTAGTTCAAGCTCCTAGATTCATCTGTGGAGTAAATCTAAAATCTAAAATCTAAAATCTAAAAGCGACTGGGTAGCCCCAAATTTTAGACTTTTGTTCAAGCTACCAGATTCATCAGTGGAGTAAATTTAAAATCTAAAATTTGCAATCTAAAATCTAAAATCTCAAATCTCAAATCGACTGACCTTACCTGCATACGGATACAAGCCCCCGATTTAAGGAGATTATTTTGCTCAACAATATTCGAGACAGTCTTAAATGTTTCACCAGGAGCAGGATTCCTAGAGAGCATTTAAAGCAAATACGAGTTGACTTGTTGGAAGAATCAACCCTAGATATTAACTATCTTGTCTTAATTCTCGGCTCTTGTATAATCGCCACCTTTGGACTGCTTTCCAACAGTGCGGCCGTCATCATCGGTGCTATGATCATCGCCCCTCTGATGTTGCCAATCCGAGGGTTAGCGTTTGGAGCCGTAGAAGGTAACGTTCTCCTCTTCCGCAAAAGTTTAATTGCATTATCAGTCGGGACGCTGCTAGCAATTTTTCTAGCTTGTTTTTTGGGAGCTTTGATACAAATTCCCGACTTTGGGAGCGAAGTTCTAGCTCGTTCTAAACCTACATTACTAGACTTAGGAATTGCGATCGCCGCTGGGGGAATCAGCGGCTATGCGAAAGTTCAGCCCAAAGTTTCTGCTACTCTGGCGGGAACTGCGATCGCCGTGGCTCTCATGCCGCCAATTTGTGTTATAGGTTTAGGCTTATCTCAAGCTAATTGGTCGCTCAGTTTGGGAGCAAGCCTCCTGTATCTTACTAATTTGCTGGGGATTACTCTCTCCTGTATGCTAACTTCTTTAATTGCCGGCTACACGCCCCTGCATCGCGCCCGTAAAGCCCTCTTTTGGGCGCTAGCATTGACGGCTATACTTGTGATTCCTCTGGGGGTGAGTTTTTCGGAATTGATCGAGCAAGCGCAACTAGAAGTCAGTCTGAAGCGGGCGCTGCTTAACCGAACTATCACTTTTCAACGGGTGGAACTGATTAAAACTGATACTAACTGGTTGACAAAACCGCCGGAGGTTCGTCTGATTGTTCGCAGCAGCGAAGCTTTGACACCCAAACAAGTGCAGCTTTTAGAAGCATTTGTCGAAAAAGAAATGGGTCAAAAATTTACCCTAATTTTTCAAGTCAGTCAAGTTGAAGAAGTGCGGGGTTCAACGCCGGATAAGTTCCGACCGAAATCGAAACCTTAACTATTTTATCCCTAATGCTATGACCCCAGAAACTCTAATTAACGAAGTGACGATCGAGGGCAATCTGAAGCAATTTCTCTTAGTGCTAGCGGTTTCCTTAACTGTGGCAACGCTGCCCCAAATCTTTGGGTGGCTGAGCAAAATTCCCTACACGCTGCTTTTAGTAATTGTTGGGTTGGGTTTGGCTTTTATAGATGTGCGGCTGGTGACGCTTTCACCGAAACTAATTCTGTTGATTTTTTTGCCGCCTCTGTTGTTTGAAGCTGCTTGGAATCTGGAATGGCCTAAACTCAAGCGGGATTTAGTGCCGATCGCTCTTTATGCGATTTTGGGTGTTGTTATTTCTGTTGCTGGCGTGGCTTTTGCTCTCAACCAAATAGCGGGAGTTTCTTTAGCAATAGCTCTGTTGGTAGGAGCTAGTATCTCTGCTACTGATCCGGTTTCAGTCATTGCATTGTTCCGGGAATTGGGAGTTGAAAAACGCTTAGCGTTACTGGTGGAGGGTGAGAGTTTATTTAATGATGGCATTGCTATTGTTGCCTTTAGTTTTTTGGTGGGATTCTCTCTAGGGACTGATGACGTTGGCATTCCAATTCTGATTGCGCGTTTCTTAGCTTTCGTGGGAATTGGGGTTGTTGTCGGCAGTTTAATCGGTTTTGGAGTTTCTTATCTGACTCAACCATTTGATTTACCTTTGGTGGAGCAATCGTTAACCTTAGTTTCAGCCTACGGCACTTATATAATTGTTGAGGAATTGGGTGGTTCTGGGGTGATTGGTGTAGTGGTGATGGGCTTGATATTTGGAAATTTCGGCTCTCGTATCGGTATGCAACCCAGTACCAGACTTGCGGTAACACAATTTTGGAATTTTTTGGCGTTTTTTGTAAATTCGATCATGTTCCTGCTGATTGGCGATCAGATTAGGTTTGCTGATTTGGGAACGAATTTAGGAGTGATTGGCATAACTGTAGTGGCGATGTTTGTGACGCGAGCGATCGCTATTTTTGGTCTAGGATGGTTGAGCAATTGGTTAGGAAAATCTAAAATTTCATTGCCAGATCAAACTGTGATTTGGTGGGGAGGGTTACGGGGCTCTGTATCGATTGCTTTAGCTTTGAGCGTACCCCATGTTCTGCCCGATCGACCAAAAATTATTGCGATCGTGTTTGGTGTAGTTTTATTTACGCTGCTAGTACAAGGTTTAACCACCAAGGCGCTGCTGGAAAAACTGGGGTTGTTGGGCAACCAGGAGTTGCGCCAGGAGTATCTGCAGGCGATCGCCCAACGTGTTGCTCTCAACCGGGTTCTCAAGTATCTATCTGATGTATCGGGCGATCGTAAAATCGAGCCTGAGTTTTCTAATCATCTCGTGAGTCAGCTTCAAGAAAAATTAAACTTGCTGCAAGCAGAAATCAATCAAATGTACGATCAATCTTCTGAACTGCAGCAGATGACTATCGACAAACTCGAAGGGGATTTGGAGGCTATAGAGGCTGATACTTATGCTGAATTTGTGCGAGCTGGTCAATTGAATGAGCTGCCTGTTTCTGTGTTGCAGCAATGTTTTAAAGAGCGGCATGAGACAATTGTTTCTTAAAGCGAATTCGTTGGCAGGATTAACAGAAATAAGTTCTACTACAACGAGTACGGGTTTTGGGCTTTCGACTGAAACCATTGTGGGCAATCAAAAACAGTCCGAATTGTTGAGGGGCGGACATGGTATAATTCCTGATATTGTAGGGTTAATCAGCCTACGATAATTTGAATATGAGCTAGATCATAGAAAGATTCTGCAGAATTTGGCATACTGAGAGTAAGGTTAAATAGGAGGTCAATTTAATGACCAATACTGCTCTCAATTTTAAGACTGCACCCGGACATGAAGTTCTGGCCGCGGCGGGTAAGAAAATGTTGAGGCCGGGGGGGAAACTTGCTACGGAACAGTTATTTGAATGGGCGGATTTTCAGCCTGGGGAGACTGTTTTGGAGTTGGCTGCTAGTTTTGGATATAGTTCGATCGCCCTGGCTGAACGTTTTGGCGTAAAAGTAGTGGGAGTTGAGAAAAATCCCGACAGTGTGGCCCGCGCTCGTGCTAATGTTGCAGCAGCGGGTTTGAGCGATCGAGTGGAAATTGTGGAAGGAGATATTTTTCACTTGGATCGGATTTCCCAACAGTTTGATTGGGTGTTAGCTGAAGCTATCCTGACAATGCAGTCGCCGTCGGGGAAAGCTAAAATTGTATCGGGAATTTGCGATCGTTTAAAACCAGGCGGCAAGTTTCTCTCTCACGAACTTTTAGCTAGAAACCGAGAATCAGAAATTCAAAAAGCTTTATCAGAAGTGACTCGGGCTAATTCAACGCCTTTGTCTGAGTCTGGCTGGATTGCTGTTTACCAAAACGCAGGTTTGCAAGTAGAAAAGTGTCAAAGCGGGGTGATGGGGCTCCTCAACTTGTCGCGAATGCTGCAAGATGAAGGGCTTTTGGGTACTGTGCGGATTGTGTGGAATATTTTAAGTCGATCGCAAATTCGCGATCGTATCTTAGCAATGCGTCGAGTTTTCCAGCATTACCAACAGGATCTAGGCTACATCGTTATCTCGGCCAAAAAACAATCTTAACCGACTCAATCGATTTTCGATTTTCGATTGAAGAAAGTGAAGCCACTGATAAATTCGAGACTTGTGACCAAATTAATTAATTGTCAAAAACTATGACTACTACTCTTTTACCGCTACAATCTTCAGCAATCCAACTCCGAGACGCAATTGAATATCCCGCCGCCGGAGTCCTGAACAAAATTTTAGTCAAAGACAAGAATTGTCAGTACAGTTTATTTTGTCTGGCTGCCGGAACGGAAATTTCGGAACACTCTTCGGCACGGAATGCCACAGTTAATGTCATAGAAGGAAAGGGTATTTTGACTTTGGAAGGCAAGGATATTGTTTTGGAACCGGGGGTATTTGTCTTCATGCCCGGTCAAGCTCTTCACGCTTTGAAAGCCGAAGAAAATTTGGCGTTTATTTTGACACTTTCCGAGTCTCATTAATCCCATAAATATTGCTTGGGGGGCGGGTTTAATCAACCATACTTGCCTAAAATCAATAATCTCATAAAGCCGCCCCAATTAATTGATTATGGGGGCGGTTTTATATAGTGAGTTGCAGTCAAATATTGGTTGTGAAATCATGTCCCGTAGCATCATCAGTTGGGGCGGGGCGGGTTTACGAGATTGTTAGTTTGAGACGTAAATTGTTGGTAAAACCCGCCCCTACAAAAATTGGGATTTTAACATTTAGTCTATGTCATCTCCAGAGGCGATATGCTCCAATTTTTCCCAATCCAATACAATAATTTTACCGCCTCGACTGTAGGAAACAAACGGCTTGAGTTTCTTAAATAACCGCACGCATTCTTCGTAGGTAATTCCAATACTGCGAGCAATTTGATAGTAGGGAAAACGTTTTTCTAAACATACACTATTATCCGCCATTTTCCTACCTTGCTCGACGCCAAAGTAATGAATAAATCGGGCCAGCCGCACGATCGCCCTTTCCGACACCAAACCGTGCACTGTCTCGTGCAGTTGCTGCAACCGCTGATTAAACACCGCCAATATTCGCAAGGCAATCTCAGGATTTTCCCGAATTGCTGCTAGCAAAACTTCCCGTTCTGTGGTAAGAACTTCCACATCAGTTTCTGCCGTCACCGTTGCGGGGGCAATGCCGTTGCCTAGCAAAGCAGGTGCGGCAAAAATATCTCCCTGAAACAAAGTGCGGAGAATTGTTTCTTTGCCCGCCGCCGCTGTTTTTGCAACCCGCAGAGAACCGCTCAAAAGAGTGTATAATTTTTCGGGGATGCGATCGCCCTCATACATCACAACTTCTCCCTGTCGGTAACTGCAAATTACTGTGTGTTCTTGCAATCGCTCTAATTCAGTTTGGTTTAAGCTGGCAAATATTCCTATTTTAGCCAGTTGCTCAACAGTTGATTTCATAGATTTAACTCTACCCGATCCGAGTCCATTGAGAGTATAGTAACGGTGAATTCAGAATATATCGAGACAAGCAGAGCCATCTACGAAAATGCCCAACCAGAATATCGGCGATATTATTTTGATGAGATAGCTGGCGGATTTGTACTCGTCCACCAAGACCATAATCTTAATAATTCCGAAAGTTTTGTCGCTGAAGTTTTGGCTAAAATGGGAAAGAGAGTTAGACTTTTGAGCGAGCAAGCACCGTCTGGAACTAAAACTCCAGATGCTGAGATTGACGGTCAAATTTGCGAATTTAAGGAATTAACAAAAGAGTCGAGTAATTTAAAAAATAGAGTACAAGAAGGGTTTGGAAAAGCCAAAAATCAAAGTGCAAATGCAGTCATTTTTCACGTAAATATAGAAATTTACGACATTCGAGAGATAGACGAAGGCATCAGGCAAGCCATATATTGGGATGTTAAGCATCTCATGCAAACTATCATTTTGGTTTTCAACAACCAATCTGTTCTAAAAATTACTAGAGAGGAATGGGAAAATGGGCAGCGTTTTTCAAGAATTTGAAGAAATTGTAAATAACGGTATAAAAAATAATATGCCGCGGGATGCAAGATTGATTATTGTTGGAGAGATCCTCTACGCAGTAACTCGGGACGAACTAACCAATAAAGAAGGTTGGCTGCTAGAAAATATGCTTGGAGGCAGAGAAGAATGGGAAAAGGGGCTAGAATATGCTATTTTTGGAGACCCAAAACACGGACACATAGCGCCACCCCTAACTATCTCTGATCAACCTCTGGTTATTGCAGGCAAAACTTTTCATTCTCGTTTGATGACGGGGACGGGAAAATATCGCAGCATCGCAGAAATGCAGCAAAGTGTCAACGCTAGCAGGTGCGAAATTGTTACCGTGGCTGTGCGGCGAGTGCAAACAAATGCTCCGGGGCATGAAGGATTGGCAGAGGCTCTTGATTGGACTAAAATCTGGATGCTGCCAAATACTGCCGGTTGTCAAACTGCGGATGAGGCGATTAGAGTAGCTCGTTTGGGCCGGGAAATGGCGAAACTTTTAGGGCAAGAAGACAATAATTTTGTCAAATTAGAAGTTATTCCTGATGCTAAATATTTGCTGCCAGATCCGATCGGCACTTTGGAAGCTGCAGAACAATTAGTTAAAGAAGGTTTTGCCGTTTTGCCTTACATCAATGCCGATCCCTTGCTGGCAAAACGCCTCGAAGAAGTCGGTTGTGCGACAGTCATGCCTTTAGGTTCGCCCATCGGTTCAGGGCAAGGGATCAACAATGCGGCCAACATTCAAATAATTATTGACACGGTAAATATTCCTGTGGTTGTCGATGCGGGGATCGGAACGCCCAGCGAAGCGGCGCGAGCAATGGAAATGGGAGCCGATGCACTGTTGATTAATTCCGCGATCGCCAATGCCCAAAATTCCCCGGCAATGGCAAAAGCAATGGGAATGGCAGCAGAAGCGGGGCGGATGGCGTACTTAGCAGGCAGAATGCCGATCAAAGATTACGCGATCGCCTCTTCCCCCCAAACAGGCACTGTCACCTCAAAATAAATTCCTGAATTTTCCTGGGCGCTTTTTTGGTAGAGTTGTAAACATCAAAAATATTAAGGATTGTGACTGATGCCTTACATCAAAGATGACGATGGACGCCTGAACAACTTTGCTAAAGAGCCGAAGGTGTATGAAGCCGTACCTCCCAACAAAAATCAGCAACGCAACTACATCATCCTGGGTATTGCAGCAGCCATGTTAGTCGCCGGTTTGGTGTACGTGGCTGCCTCCGTCTGAAAACTGGCCTGAGACTCAAAGCTGCTTCAAATCGCAATTTTAAATAATCCTTCGAGAAACCATGTTTTCCTTTCCCAAGGAAACATGGTTTTTGTGTTTCAATACAAAGCAGGTAGTTGCGACAATCCTGAAGCGTGCCAAGCGAGCTGGAAAGCTAAATAAGACCAGCATAAATTTGGTGTTTTCCTCTTGGCTGTCGGGTTCAGGGACTTGGGTTGCAAATACTAACACGGGTTCGTCACCCACATAAAATTGCAAATTGAAAATCTACAATCCTTTAGTCATCACCGGTGCGATTGACTGCCTTCGGGGCTTAGTTGTGAGTTATGAGCGATCGAGATTTCAACTCTCAACTCTACAATCTAAAATCTACAATCCCAAATCTAAAACCTAAAACCTAAAATCTAAAATCTAAAATCGGCTGCTCCTGATGTCTATTCCTTCCCAAAAAGTTTCTAGCTCAAACAAGCTGATCTATCAACGCTTGAAACAGGCGATCGACCTCAATTTACGCCGTCAAATTTTTATTGCCGCCTGCGACGACTTGTGCTTGCGAGACTGTCTGGCAGCCCGCTTGCAGACAGAATTAGCCGCAGAGAGCGCAGGCTCAGATCCTCGCTCCCCGATCGACTACCCCCGATTTGTCAGTTTGGAACTCGACTTGAGCGATCCAAATCCTTGGGGTTCGATCGCCGCGTGGCTGACCCAACACCCACCGCCGCAAAACAGGGGCAGCTACAGCCCTGTGCCGGGATTTCAAATTCTTGGGGCCGAACACCTGACCAGGCAGTCAGCAGCCGTGCAGTGGTCGTTCCTGAGCTATTTGAGAGACATCGAAGCAAACCTGCAAATGTGCGAGTCTACTCTGTTGCTGTGGGTGTCGCGGCCCTGGCTAAGTTCGATCGAACAATCGGCCCCGGAATTTTGGCACTGGCGAACCGGAGTATTTGAGTTTGAAGGCGAACCAACTCCAGCTAAGGGAGACTTCGGGCACTTTGAGGACTTGGAGAACTCAGGAGACTTGCGAAACCTGCGGGACAGCGGAGATTTTGGTAACAAACTTTTAATATCTTCTTTGTCTGGACAATCCCCAATTCCCGACGAACAATTCCCAATTGCCTATCCCCCGTCCCCAGCGCCAGATTCTAAATCCGTCCAACTGACAGATGAGGAACCATCGCCAATTTCCCATCCCCCGTCCCCAGCGCCAGATTCTAAATCCATCCAACTGGCAGATTTGGTGCTAGCAGCGGCTTCTGAGGATTTGGAAGGCGAAAATAATCCCTCATCAGAGGAGAATTTTCTGCCGCTGCAAACCCTGCAATACATCGAACTGCTGCAAGAACATCAGTGTTGTTCCGAAGCATTGGCTTTGGCTTATCACGGTTTGGGAAATTACTACCGCGATCGCATTCTGGGCGGAGACGTTTCAGAGCAAAACCTGACAATCGCCATTCGCGCGATCGAACAAGTGATTGCGTATCTCGAAGTTGACAGCAACTCGCAGCAAAATCAACCACTAACTGAGGAATGCGCGCGACTGATTGCCCAATTGACAGAAAATTTAACTCTGTACGCCCAGGAGTCCAACAGCCTACCGCCAATTTCCGATCTGCTCAACGATCTCGGCACTCTCTACTGGATGCTGTCACGCGATCGCACTAATGCCCTCAACGCCTCAGATCCAGTATCCAGCCTTGAACGCAGCATCGCCCTCTACCTTGAAGGTTTGAACCGAACAGATGCTGAAACCGTACCCCAAACCCGCGTTAGATTAAACAAAAATTTGGGAATCGCCTCGGCAGATTTAGCTCGCTATCGAGACAAGACAGAGAACTTGCAGCACGCAGTTGCAGCTTACCAACAAGCGCTGCTGGATCTAGACCCCGCCGTGGAGCCTCAGCAGTACGCTGCTGCTCAGAATAATTTGGCGACAGCATACTGGAATTTAGCTCAAGATGGTGAGCCGATCGTATATCTCAAAAGTGCGATCGCAGCTTACACCCAAGCCCTCTCCTGTTACAGTCCCGAACGAGAACCCCTCAACTATGCCGGAGTACAAAACAACCTCGGTACCGCCTGCTGGAACCTCGCCCAGCACGAACCCTCAGAACCCCTGCTAGTCACGGCGATTTCCGCCTACCGCGAAGCATTGAAATACCGCACCCGCGAATTAGTACCCGCAGCAGCCGCGGCCACCTACAATAATCTCGGTACCGCTTATTGGCATTTGGCGAACCAGTTTCAGCAGCAGAAACAGGGGCGGACGGAATCATTGCAGCAGGCGATTACCGCCTACGAAGCCGCCCTGGATATCGCCGGAGAGATCGATCGAACCAAACTCACTTTTGACGCCTTGGCCGCCCGTAACAATCTCGGACTAGCCCACTATCAACTAGCCACCGACCCAGATTTCGCCGCTAACAAAGTCGCACAGACAAGCCATCTAGAAGCAGCACTGCACCACCAGTTGCAAGTGTGTGCCGAATGGGGACAAAATCTCAATGACAAAGGGTTAACATATGGGGATAAACTCAACTTGCAAGCCGCGGCAAACTCCCAAGCTGCTGATTCCCGGCAAACAGCATTGAGCTATATTGTCAAAACGATTAGAGCTTTCTATAGTGAATGTGGGCTGCCAGGCCAAAATTTAGCCTTATCCAAAGTTCCTGGAGATTTATTGCCTGAAATTTTGCGTAGGTTATAAATAGGGCTATAACTATTAAAAGCTCAATTTTTTCGAGATTTGTATCCAGTTTTCTATTATTATGGCTGAATATTCTTGCCTAATTCTTCAAGCAAACTTGTGGTCATGGCCCCTGTAAAAATCCTTGTGGTTGATGACGACCCGGCAATCCGAAATTTGATTCACCGTTTTTTGAGCCAGCAAGGTTATCAAGTAGAGTCTGGCGAGGACGGTCAGACTGGTCTGGAATTATTTGAGCAACTCAATCCTGACTTAGTAGTTCTAGATGTAAATTTACCTGATACAACTGGCTACAAACTGTGTCAAGAAATGCAAAGACGCACGGGTGTGTTTGTGTTGATGCTGACTGCCCGAACCGATGAAGCTGACAAAATGAAAGGGTTTGCCGAAGGTGCTGACGACTACATTACTAAACCTTTTAGTCTTGTAGAGATTGGAGCTCGCGTTGCAGCAATTTTGAAGCGCAAACGCATTGTTACTCCCGCCGAACAACAAACTCTTACTTTTGGAGAGCTACTAATAGATCCGGTTCGCCGCGAGGTAATTCTCGGCAGCCAGATAGTTGCTTTGACTGCTTTAGAATTCGACCTGCTGTACTGTTTGGCTAGCAAACCCGGTCGCGTGTGGAGGCGATCGGAATTGCTGCATGAAGTGTGGGACTACGAGTATGTAGGAGCCGATCGCGTGGTGGATGTCCATATCGGTCAAATTCGCCGCAAAATTGAACTAGATCCCAATCAAATGCCGATGATTCAAACCGTCCGGGGGGTGGGTTACAAGTTTGAGCCAACAACCTAGTAGCATCCGCCATTCCGCTCTAGGGGCGGGTTCACCAATATCTCGGATTAACATACTCGATATTTGTAAACCCGCCCTCCCCACACAAGAATTCAGATTGATCGAGTATCTGATTGTTTGTTCTGCAAATACTCGCCCACTTCTCGTGCACGATCAAAACCCCTTCGCACGCAATCTCCCAAAGCCACTCCGCCAACGTAGTTGCTGCACAAATACACCCCCGGCAAAGATTTTAAGCCTTCATCGATTTGTTGCAGGCGATCGAAATGACCCAAATTGTACTGAGGAATCGCCCGCTTCCACACATTCACCGCTAAAACTTTTGGCTGTGGCACATCTGGTTTCAGCAAAATCCGAGACAAATCTCGGTGCACCTCCCGAACGATTTGTTCTGAGTCAAGATTGCCAATTTCCGAGTCTGTTGCGCCGCCGATGAAACTGGTGAGAGTGTGCCAGCCCGCAGGCGTGCGATCGGCAAATAAACTTGATGTCCAAATCGTCCCCAGAGTGCGAATTCCCTGCCCCCTCGGAATTAAATTTCCAAAACCTACTAATTTACCCTTGAGATCAGAATGCGGATAGGCTAAGACAACGCAGGCAACCGTAGGATAAGTAAAAGCTTGTAAAGCACTGCTAACTTCCGGTTGCAGAGGCTGCAACAAATCGGCTGTAACGTAAGCGGGCGTTGTCAAAACCACGGTGCGCGCCTCAACTTCCTGCTGTCCTTCGGGCGTGGAGAATACAGCAATGTAAGTTTCGCGTTGTGTACGCTGGAGGCGAGTCAGGTGCCAGTTGAGTTTCACTCGATCGCCCAATTTAGCAGCGATCGCCTCTGGCAAAGCCTTCAACCCCTGTTTGAACGAACCCAACTCCCCCGGCCTAGTCTTAGGCACATTCGGGTCTGCAGGCACTTGCTTCGGTCTTTTCCTAGCAGAAAGCAGCGCCCCCGCCATCAGCCCGCCACCCAGATCAGCCATCTTTGCTACCCGGCCAAAAGCCGCCGCCGCGCTAAGTTGTTGCGGATCGCCCGCATAAACCCCAGAAACAAAAGGTTCCACCAACCGCTGCATCACTTCCGTCCCCAGATGACGGCGGAAAAATTGAGAAACAGTTTCCTCGTTACCCTGCTGCGAAAGTCCAGCGCCCATTGCCGGCGCGACAAACCCCAAAGCCCCGAACAACGCCCGCAGTTTTCCCGGAAAACTCAGTAACTGAGACTGAATCATCGCCGGTGGAGTCATCGGCACCGGTTGCAGCTTTTTTTGCCAATACACAAAACGAGGCAATTTGCGATCGGCAAAAATCAACTCTTGCTTCAATCCCACATCCACAGCCAACTTCATCAATTCCGGCGTCGGCGAAAAACTGTTCGGGCCCTCCTCCCAGAGAAACCCTTCGGCTGTCACAGTGGTGATGTTCCCGCCCACACGTCCCTGACTCTCAGCGACTAAAATCTTTAGCGAGGATGGATTCGTTGCTTCCTTGTGAAGTGCGTGCGCCAAACTCAAACCGCTAATACCCGCACCCACAATCAAGGTATCTAATAGTTCCATATTACATAGAAAAATATCGCAATCTTTATGTTACATGGCTTTGCACGGCTTGCGTTCTTTGCTGGGCGTACTGCCAAACCGCTTTCAGATTACCGAATTGGGAATTGCGAATCGGGGATTGGGAATCGGGAATTGGGAATTGGGAATCGGTAAGCTTTCCGGCATTTCTTAAGCATTTTTCTCGCAGGTTGTGGATGAGAACCTCTGCCCACCTCCCCGTCTCCCCGCCTCTCCATCTCGCTTTTGTCTCCGCTGGGTCTGGTTTAAAAAAAGAGCATCTGCTCTAATTAAGGTATATTCCCAAAAATACTATTTCTTTAAAATTTTTGTATTATAGGGAACAGCGCCAAAAATTGCACCGGGAAACGCAGCCGTAAACTGTGCAAAAAAATTGGAGTGGGTTAAACTAACTTTAGGAAAATTTTAGAGCTTAACTTGCAAGTCCGCACACCCCTTTGAACAGATGGGGTTTCATGCCCTAATCAAAAGACATAGTTGACCAGCTATCGTCTTAACTGATTAGGTTATCAAAAATATGCGTGTAAGCTCAAGCTGCTATGCGATCGCGCGTGAAATATTTGAAACGGTAATTGTTCCGTTGAAAGTAGATCATCAAAGTACCAAGTGACCAAGTAGCCCCGTGTAGGAATAATCAATATTCAAGGCGGTTAAAACTGCCTGATGCGTGCTGCCTCGATCGGTCTACTCACATCTTGCACCCTTCTCGATTAACAGGCTTTCCGGCCTGTTCCACATTGAAAATGGTGCAACATATGAGTCTAAAGACACGAGGTTTCCATAATACTAAGCTTTTCTCATGAAAAAATACCCATGCAGGAAGTTATCAACTCGTTTCAGTCTTTTTTCTCTAACTCTGTTGATGCTTTCCTAGAGTGCGATCGACAGCAAAAGTACCTATCGATCAATCCTGTCGCTGCTGCTTGGATGGGATTGGAGCCTGCTGAAATAGTCAACAAAAATAATCAGGAATTATTAAAATTATATCCCAATAATGCTGCTGTCAAAAATATAATCTCGCAGATTGATTCTTGCCTGCAACAAGTATTTATAACCGGGGAAAAACGGCTGGCAATTCATGAGGTGACGACGGCAGACGGCGGGATTAAAATTTACGAAACTGCTTATACGCCAGCGGTGGATGCCTCTAGCAAGCAGATGCGGGTTTTGGGTATTGGTAGAGATATCACCAGGCACTACCGCTGGCAGCAGCAGAAAACTCAACAGTTACGCCGATCGAACCATTTACTGTGGTTGAATGCAGCTAACAGTCCGCTGGCAATGGTAGGCTGGGATGAAGATTTTCGGATTGTTCAGTGGTCGAAACGCGCCGAGGAAATCTTTGGCTGGACATCAGATGATATGATGGGCAAGCAGTTCGGCGATTTGGCTTTGGTTTGCGAGGAAGATAGAGAGGCTGTAAGCGCGATCGAGCTCGAACTAGCCACCGGCAACGGCAATACTTCAATTAACCGCAACTATACTAAAAGCGGACAGGTGATTTGGTGTCGCTGGTTCAACTCGATTATTCGCAGTGGCGATACTTTTACCGTGCTTTCTTTGGTGGAAGATATCACCGATCGCAAAAGATTGGAAGCAGAAAAAGCCCAAGCTTCTCGCCTCACAGCAATGGTAGCCGATGTCGGTATTGCCCTCACCAAACACCCTCAAGATATCCTGCTTCCCTGCTGCGAGGCAATGGTGCGGAATCTTGATGTTGCTTCGGCTGAAATTTGGACTTTCAACTCTCAACAGAATGTTTGGGAATTGCAAGCAGCATCGGAAATATACAGTCGCACAGACGATCGCGCTAGCTTTATTGAAAATAAGGTTAACTCGATCGCCCAACAGCAAAAACCGGAATTTGACTGCGGATTTGAACTGAATAATTTTGGACTCCCAGAGGAAGAATCCGCGAAAGCAACAGCGGCACAGATTTCCGAAGTAGCACTTCTCAACACCAGCCAAAAGCCGACAAATTGCCCAATCCCCAAGCAAATTCTAACTTTCGCCGGCTACCCTTTGATAGTCGAAGAACGGCTGGTGGGAGTCATGGTAATTATCAGCCGCCAGCCGCTGACAGCACCTTTTCAGGAAACTTTAGCATCGGTTGCCGATGTCATCGCTTTAGGCATCGAACGCAAGCGTGCAGAAGCTGAATTAAAATCAGCTAGAGGGTTCCTTAATTCCGTAGTAGAAAATCTGCCTGTGGGAGTTTTTGCTAAAGATGCTTCTTCGCTGAAATTTGTGCTATGGAATAAAGCGGGAGAAACGATCGCAGGTGTTACCTCTCAAGAGGCGATCGGCAAAAATGACTACGATATTTACCCCAAAGAACAAGCTGATGTTTTTACTGCTCAAGACAGAGAAATATTGACCGGTCATCACAATCAGTCTACTGTTAAAGACATCGCCGAAGAGCCGATCCAAACTCGCCACAAAGGTATGAGAATACTGCACACCCGCAAAGTGCCAATTCTCGACGCCGCAGGCCGTCCTCAGTACGTTTTGGGGATTACTGAAGATATTACCGAACGCAGGCAGGTAGACGAAAGCGTGCGCCTCTACGATCAAATTGTCGAGAATATGCAAATTGGTTTGTACGTCTACCATTTAGAAAATATAGACGATGACAGCACTCTCAGGGCGATCGCCTCCAATCCTGCAGCTACCCTATTTACCGGATTAGAAATGGCTGATGTTTTGGGAATGACAATCGACGAGATTTTTCCCCAACTGCGATCGAAAAACATTCCCCAAGCATTTGCTTCGGTAATTCGCACCCAGAAAGCCGTAGAACTTGAAGATATTGACTGCGATGAAGGCGGCCGCATAACTCGCGCTTTTTCTATTAAAGCTTTTCCATTACCCAACAACTGTGTCGGTGTTGCTTTTGAAAACATTACTGCTCGCAAGCGCCTAGAACTAGAACTGCAGGCTTCTTTGGAAAAAACTGAACGTTCCGAACAACTCCTACGCACAGTAATAGACAAAACCAGCGACTGGATTTTTGCCAAAGACAAAAATTTTCGCTATATTCTGGTCAACAGGAGTTTCGCTCAAGCGATCGGTAAAACAGTAGAAGAAATCATTGACAAATCCGATTTAGAGTTAGGATTTTCAGAAGATATCGTTTTTGGGAATTCCGCCCAAAATATCCGAGGATTCCGCACAGACGACTCTGCTGTACTGGCCGGCGAAATTATCCACAATCCCTGCGATCCGGCAACTATTGCTGACGGTTCAGTACATATTTTTGATACCCAAAAACTTCCCCTGCGCGACGCTGAAGGTAATGTATTTGCAGTGCTAGCTTTCGCTCACGATATTACCGAACGACATGAATCGGAAGCAGCTTTGCGTAGAAGTGAATCAAGATTTAGGTCTTTGGTTGCTAATATTCCCGGAGTTGTTTATCGCTGGCAGTGCGATTTTTCGACTAATTTTATTAGCGATGCCGTTTACTTATTAACCGGCTACCCGGCGGCAGATTTTATTTGGCTTTTGGACAGGAGAGGCCGGACTTTTGCTAGCATTATTTATCCGGAAGATTTGGCAAAAGTAGAAGCAACTATTCGGCAAGGCATAGAAAACAAAGAGTCTTATAACTTGGAATACCGCTTGCTAGCAGCAGACGGCACGGTTAAATGGCTGTGGGATAAAGGTTCTCCTGTGTTCGACGCTGAGGGAAACGTTTGCTATTTGGACGGGGTAATTTTTGATATTAGCGATCGCTACTACGCCGAGGAAGCATTGCGCCAAAAAACTTTAGAGTTAGAAGCAGTTTTTCGCGCTTTGCCTGATTTGTATTTTCGACTAGATGCTGACGGTATTATCGTGGATTATTTGTCAGGAACTTCTTCGAGTTTATACCTACCTCCCGAACATTTTATGGGTCAACGAATAACAGACATATTGCCACACAATGTCGCCTGCCAATTTGCCCAAGCAATCTTTGAAGTTTCCGAAACAAGAAATTCAATCGATATAGAATATTCGCTTTCCATGTCGGAAGGAGAAACAACTTATGAAGCCCGACTGTTGCCGTTTAATTCAGATCAGATTATTATTCTAGCACGCAATATTACCAAGCGCAAACAAGCCGAAGCTCAATTAAAACATAAAAATCGCCAGCTAGAGCAAACATTGAAACAATTAGGCAGGACGCAAGCTCAACTAATTCAAGCGGAAAAAATGTCGGGTTTGGGACAGCTAGTGGCGGGAATTGCTCACGAAATCAATAATCCCGTCAGTTTTATTTACGGTAATATCACTTACGCTAGTGAGTATGCCAAAAACTTGCTGGAACTGTGTAGTTTGTACCAAGCACACTACCCGGAACCTGTTGCTGTTATCCAAGATTTGGCAGAAAAAATAGAACTAGAATTCATGAAAGAGGATTTCCCGCACCTGCTGAATTCAATTCAAACCGGAGCAGATCGGATTCGCCAAATAGTTCTGTCTTTGCGTAACTTTTCCCGCCTGGAAGAATCAGATCTTAAGCGTGTTAATATTCACGAAGGAATAGACAGTGCTCTATTGATTTTGCAACACAAGATTAAAGAAAATGGCCGAAACCGTCATATTCAAATAGTTAAAGAATATGGGGAATTGCCCCAGATACAGTGCTACGTGGGACAGTTAAATCAAGTGTTTATGAATATTTTAAATAATGCTGTTGATGCTTTAGCAAATGTCAGGAATAGGAAGTTGGAATTAGCGAGTTATTCGGAAGATGAACGGCAAGATTTGGCTGGTTTACCTTTAACTTGCGACACATTGCCCTGGATTCGGATTCGCACGGATGTGTTGGAGAACAATCGGGTGGCGATCGTAATTTCAGATAACGGGTATGGCATGGTAGAGTCTGTTAAGTGTCGGGTATTTGACCCGTTTTTTACTACTAAACCAGTAGGCAAAGGTACAGGTTTGGGACTGTCTATCTCCTATCAGATTGTGGTGGAAAGGCACGGAGGGACGCTGCAGTGCATTTCCGCGCCGGGAGAGGGAACTGAATTTGCGATCGAGATTCCAATTCGGCAGAGGTAATGAGTTATTGGTAATTGGTAGTTGCACGAGAAAAATGATAATCTAATTAAAGGTTCTAAAAGTCAGGAATATTAGCATGGTATACAAAAGCATACATACTTCTAGTGCCGTTGCAAAACAAATTAAAGAAGAAGAAGATGATGATTCCTATGTTGACTATTTTTATGACGATCAGGGGGCTCCGCCGGGAACTCTCGACTTAGAACCAGATGCGCCGCCTCCGGAGATTGTATTAATTGACTATTGCGACACAGCAGCTACTCGCGCCCACTTGGCAAATCCTCAAAAAGCTGCTGCGTATTTAGATACAGCATCTGTTTCTTGGGTTGATATGTTGGGATTGGGAAACAAAGAAACTTGGCGGCAAATGGCCGAAGTATTTAATTTGCACGTAATGGCTCAGGAAGATGTAGTTAATGTTCCCCAGCGACCGAAAGTTGTAGACTATGAAGAACACATTTTAATCATTGCTTGGATGGTGATGCTGCATCCAGAATCAGATACTTTTCATAAAGAACAAGTAAGTTTGATTTTGGGCAAGCATTACCTGTTAACTGTTCAGGAAGAACCGGACTATGATTGTTTTGAACCAGTGCGCGATCGCATTCGTAAAGGACAAGGCATGATTCGCAAACACGGAGCAGATTATCTGGCTTATACTTTGTTAGATTCGATTATAGATGGATTCTTCCCTGTATTAGAAGTTTACGGAGAGCGCATTGAAGAATTAGAGGATGAAGTGGTGGTGAACCCCACCCGCAAAACCCTGGAAAAAATCTATAAAATCCGCCGAGAATTGCTGACTCTGCGCCGCGCCATTTGGCCACAGCGGGATGCAATTAATGTTTTGATTCGAGATAGCAGTGATTTGATTAGTCCAGAGGTGCGAATTTACCTGCGGGACTGTTACGATCACACGGTGCAGGTGATGGATATGGTGGAAACCTATCGAGAGTTGTCTTCGGGTTTGATGGATGTTTACTTGTCTTCGGTTGGTAATAAAATGAATGAAATCATGAAATTGCTGACGGTGATTTCGAGTATATTTATTCCTCTAACCTTTGTGGCGGGAGTATACGGGATGAATTTCAATACAGAGAAATCGCCATTGAATATGCCGGAACTGAATTGGTATTTTGGCTATCCGCTGTGTTGGGCGGTGATGGTAGGAATCGCCTCTGGTTTAGTTTACTTCTTCTGGCGGCGCGGCTGGTTTGATAATTTTTCTACTATCAAAGATGACTCATTAAAGTAACCGAATTGAAGATTTCAGATTGGGGATTAAAGATTGAATAATTCAAAATCCTGTTAGGTAAAAAGGTTTCCTGCCCCTAGTTGAATCCGTGCGATAAATCCTTGGATGATAATTGCCAACTTTTGTGCCCCCTGATTCATCAGTGAGTGATTTTAAGGGAGTTGCAGGGAAATTTAATTGTTGGGCGGGCTTTCGGGCCCACGGTACAAGAGTTTGAATAAACTGAGATGTTGCACCATTCTCAAGAACAGGCAAGATGCCTGTTCCACAAAAAATAAACTTGATTGTGGAACAGGCATCTTGCCTGTTCATAAAAAGCTTATTGACAATAGTGCCAGATGTGAGAATAAACACAAATGTCCAAGTTAAGTGGGCGACAAGTTAAAATATTCAATCTCAAATCCCAAATTGATTGACGAACGATCGCGTACAATAAATCTGGGGAAAAAGTAGGCGCAGGCGGTTGCGGATTAGCGAAAGCTTGTCTGAGGAAAGTCCGGGCTCCCGAAAAACCAAACTTGCTGGGTAACGCCCAGTGCGAGCGATCGTGAGGATAGTGCCACAGAAAGATACCGCCCCCCATTTGAGATTTGAGATTTGAGACTGGAGATTGAATCAAAAATCAAGCCTCGAAAATCGCCAAGTGTTAGGGGGTAAGGGTGCAAAGGTGCGGTAAGAGCGCACCAGCAGCATCGAGAGGTGCTGGCTCGGTAAACCCCAGTTGGGAGCAAGGTCGGAGGGACTATGGTTGGTTTTTTACCAGTTCCGTTTTTTGGTACTGCTTGAGGCGTCTGGTAACAGGCGTCCCAGATAGATAACTGCCCTCGACAACTGCTTGCAGTTGAGAGAACAGAACCCGGCTTATGTCCGACTTTTTCCCCACCCAAATTTGGGTAAGGTGCTTAGGGCAGATTTGTCAAGGTGTAGTTAAGGTGTTGGCGTCATCGTAACCGTTGAGCTTTATTCTTGATATGTTATTTATTGCTAATAATTTATCAAATAAAGAAGATTGATCGATCGCCAGAAGCAGAGATTTCCAGCGTTTGAGGCACTTCTTCACCACCTTGACAGAGCGGACTATAAGCACCAGGAGGACTATTTAGTTTTTTAATAAAAAGCTTTTTAGTGATATGAATCTGATATACCATTTTCAAAAAGTCATGCAACTTTATACAATATCCAAGCCCGGATAGTCATCCGTAATTCGCAATTAATTATAAAATCTAAAATCTAAAATCTAAAATCTAAAATGGTATGATTTATCCGGGTCGCCAAAAGCAACTTGAAACAGTAATTCAAAAATTGGGACTGCCAAAGAATGATGCGATAAAATGGCATCTCCTCGATTTAGCTTTGACTCATGCGAGCGCGTCAGCTAAGGCAAATTACGAGCAACTAGAGTTTGTCGGTGATGCAGTGGTGCGGCTGGCTGCGTCGGAATTGTTGTTTGAGACTTATCCTGACTGTACAGTGGGAGAATTTGCTGCTATTCGATCGATCTTGGTGAGCGATCGCATTCTTGCTAAAATCGCTGAAAGTTACGGGTTCGATCGCTATTTAATTGTTTCCAGCAGCGCCGCCTCGGACAAAACAGGCGCTGAACCCCGACTGGCCGATGCTTTGGAAGCGGTACTGGCTGCGCTTTATTTGAGTACCCAAAGCTTAGAATTAATTCGCCCTTGGCTAGATTCTCACTTTCAACGCTTAGCGACAGAAATCCGCAGCGATCCGGCCCGCCAAAACTACAAAGCTGCTCTCCAAGAGTTGACTCAAGGCAAATACAAAACTTTGCCCAAATATAGCGTGCAAGAAACCGGGACAGTGCAGGGGGGGGAGGATCGTTTTACCGCAGAAGTTCTCATTCAGGGAAAGTTGGTAGCAGAGGGAAAAGGTCGATCGATCAAAGCGGCGGAACAAGCAGCGGCTCAGGCAGCTTTTAATAAATTAGTTAATAGTCAGTAGTCAGTAGTCAGTTGACTGTTGACTGTTGACTGTTGACTGTTGACTGTTGACTGTTGACTGTTGACTGTTGACTGGTGTTATCAGTTATTTGTTATTTGTTAGCTGCTACCAATAACCAATAACCAATAACCAATAACTACTGCCAACAGTCAACAGTCAACAGTAATTTTTTTGAGTTAAAACATAGATAATAATAACAAAATATGCTATAATTGCTGTGCGATTTTTGAAATTATAATCAATGAAAATCGGAATAGCTGTATTGGGTGCAGGTCGCTGGGGAGTTAACCTAATTCGCAACTTTCTCGAACATCCCAACAGCCAAGTTTTAGCGGTGGTAGACCCGAATCGAGATTCATTGGCGGCCGTTCAAAAACAGTTTAATCTCGATGCCTCGGTGATTCTAGCTACCGATTGGTCTCAAGTGCAAGCCTTGCCGGGACTGCAAGCTGTGGCGATCGCTACTCCAGCTTCCACACACTATACCCTCGCAGCAGCAGCGCTGAAACAAGGCTACCACGTCTTAGCAGAAAAACCCCTCGCCATCAACCTCACTGAAGCAATAGAACTCTGTCAATTAGCCGAAAAACAGCAGCGGCAACTCTTCGTTGACCACACTTATCTGTTTCATCCAGCAGTCGATCGAGGCCAAAGAATTATTCAACAGCATCAACTCGGAAAATTGCGCTACGGTTACGCCCAGCGCACCCATTTTGAACCGGTGCGCCATGACGTTGATGCCCTTTGGGACTTGGCAGTTCACGATATCGCTATTTTCAATACTTGGTTGGAACAAACGCCAATTGAAGTAAGGGCGATCGGCACTGTTTTTCCGAAGGAAGAAGGAATAAATCAAGAAGCAGCAGAAATTGAAAATCAATTTTCTCCTTCACTGCTGACTACTAATCCTGCAGAAAAACTAGCAGATTTAGTTTGGGTAACGCTCACCTATCCCGACGGATTTCAAGCATTTATTCATCTGTGCTGGCTAAATCCCGACAAACAACGGCGCTTAACAGTTGTTGGCAGTTTGGGAACCTTGATTTTTGACGAAATGTCGCCAGAAACTCCCCTGATTGTGCAGCGTGGCAATCCAGATTGGGGAGGCGAAGAGAATAACTCTTTTGAAAGTGCGTTAGCGAAGCCCGCCCCTACGGGGGCTACGCCAACGAAGAGGATCGCGCCGCAGCCAACAAGCCTCAGACACCGCGAAGTGTTGAGTTTAGAACAAGTAGAACCGCTGAGGCGAGTGTGCGCTCGCTTCCTCAACTGCGTGCAAACAAATACCCCCTGTCTTACCTCTTCCGGCTCCGCCTCCGTCGAATTAATCCGCATTCTCAGCACTTTGAGCAAATCCCTCGAACTCGGCGGACAGCCCCTAAGACCATTTTAGATTTTAGATGTTAGATGTTAGATGTTAGATTGGGAAAATCACTCCTCAACTTTTGAAATTTCCCTTTTCCGTTACTAAGTCGGGGCTGTGAAAATAAAAACTTGACTGCTGATTGACAGGCAAAGAAATCATCACCGTAGTACCTTGATTCACGCCCGCGCTGTGCAGGGTAATGCTTCCGATCATAGATTCCATTATCCTTCGCGAGATAGCCAAGCCCAAACCGTTACCGCCAAACTTGCGAGTTGTAGAACCATCAGCCATCACAAAAGGTTGAAACAATTTCTGCTGGTGCTCGGGATCGATACCAATTCCCGTATCTTTAATTGTCACCACCACCCAATCGCTTTGACCGCTGGGACCCGTCATACTTTCCCCACTGCCGTTAAAACTACCAGAATTAGTCCTCGACTCTACCCGCACAGATATATTAATGCTGCCCGACTCTGTAAACTTAACGGCATTGCTCAAAACATTTAAAAACACCTGTTTTAGCTTCTCTGGATCGGCATGAACAATAATCGGATCATGAGGAGCTGGCAAACTTAACTTCAAGCCTTTTTCCTCGATTGGAGTCGCTTGCAAATCAATCGCGTCTTCAAGTACCTGAGTAATATCAACTACTTCTAACATCATGGAGAACGTGCCGGATTCTATTTTAGCAATGTCCAAAATATCATTAATAATATTGAGCAATTGCATTGACGAGTCGTGGGCCCGCTGTAAAAATTCCATTTCTTCATCTCGGTCATCGCAGTAGCCGTCCCGCACAATTTGAATAAAACCAATAATCCCGTTGAGCGGCGTTCTCAATTCGTGAGAAATATTGCCCAAAAATTCATTTTTTAATTGATTGGCAACTTGCGCTTCCTTGGTTGCGACTTCCAATTCTTTGGCCCTGGATCTGAGACCCTGCACCATGCTGTTTAGTGCTTCTGATAGTTGATTGAATTCCCTAATTTGGAAATTTTGTGGCACTGTCTGCGACGCTTCTGTATCTACTTTCATCGCGTAGTCTCTCAGTTTTTCCACAGGACGCGCCAAGTCGCGAGACAGATATAAAGTCGCGATGATACTAGCAGCAACCAAACCTACAATTAAATTAAATAAAACTTGCTGAATTTCTTCCAAACCCGACAGAGCGTAATCTAAACGAGAGACAGCTAAAATAATCCACTTGCTGTTCTCCTGTGTAGTTGAAGGACTCGGGATAGCGGCGTATCCTGCTAGCAACTCTACACCATTTCTTTCAAAGGAAAATAGGTGGAGAAAAGCTGTTCCGCCGGCGATCGCCCTTCTGACAATACTTTTTAGTCGAGCGGCATCTGCCTCTTGGTCAATATTGCGGCCCACGCGATTGATATTCGGGTGCGCCAAAATCGTCCCATCTTGGTCGATCGCCACCGTATAGCCGGCTAAAGAACCCTTGGGAGCGCTGGTTTGCACAGGCAATGCCGACTGCAAACTCAAAGCATAACTCAACTGCAGGGTATTGCCCCGACGAATGTAAACAGGAGCGCTCAACACCAAACTCGCTTGGCTATCGGAGCCTTCTTTACCCGCATCGGGAAAATCCTCAGCCCCTAAAGCCGCCTTCTGATCGTTTGCTGTCCCCTGTCGCTGCGGAGGTAAGGACAGACTGATGTAAACGCTCTTGTCGTCCAGCAGCGTTTGCTGCTGCTGTACGGGTGGCCAAAATTTGGCCGGCAACGACTGAATCGGCTGTTGCCCGCAAGTGCTTGCTATCACTTGATTTGTCTTTAAATTAGTCAATTGCAAGCAATCAACCTGCGCTGGCAACCGCTGCCCTAATTGGGCGATAAACTTTTGATAATCCTTCGGATCTACCGACTGCAACATCGAGCTTTCCGAAGCGCCGATCAGATTCGACTTCAGCGATTTCGCCCACTGTTCAATAGTGTCTGCTTTTCTGACTGCACTTTCTGTCAAGTTTTGACGAGCAGTTTCCAGAAGCGTCGAGCGTGCCTTGCGATAGGTAACATACTCCCCCACCAGTAGAACAGGTACGCTGAGCAACAAAATCCGCGACAGTAAAATACGGCGAAAGGAGGATTGACCTAACTTAACCATAGGAAATATCTAAATTAAGGTGCAACACCCAACAGCGACCATTACAGTGAAATAAACCAGACCGAAAGCATGAATCTGTCTAGGGGGCTCTGCTGACTGGACAACACAGCTTCAGAACAACATTTAAACACAATTATAGAAGCCACTGTAGTAATCTCGATTCTAAGTGTGTGGACTAAAAGATGCTCAGCAATTTGTTGGGCAAATGCCTGTGATTTGGGTCACACTTCCCTTCTCAATTCTCGGAGCGAGTGACACCCGATCGCCCAGGTGCCTATTTTTCAGGCTGCAAAAAGCATCGGGTGGACATACCGCAGTGGCTTGAAGCTAGAATCGCATAGATGCACTCGCCCCCAATTAACAGGCAAAAAGTTCGGTTTCCGGCTAGTGTACAGAGATCATTCTTGCTCGATCGGACTTTTTCTTTCCCAAGGCCTTCGAGAGATGGGCCAGAGATGGGCGATGCGAGATTTTGCACCCTGTCAAATATTTCTTTTGCCATCCGATTGATTCAGTGACAATAATTCACCTGTCAAACAAAAAGAATGAGACGATCGAGCTGCCGATCGACTCTGACAACCCTAATGTGGGGAACCTTGGCCCAAACAGTGCACCCACGCTCCGTAAATTCGCGGTCTCGGCAATAATCTCCATAGCTTAATCGATGAAAAAAAACTTTAGCAATTATACGTATTATTACACAAACAACCGTCCGAGATATCATCACGCTTATTTGATATCTCCCCTTTTAGAAATGCTGGCGACACTTCAGCATACCAGCAAGACAAAACTCCGAGTTTTGGATCTCGGCTGCGGCAATGGCAGCCTCAGTCACGTTATCGCAGAGCACGGCTGCGAAGTTGTCGGCGTTGACACTTCTGCGCCCGGAATTGCCATCTCCCGTCAAAGTTTCCCCGATTGTCAGTTTATCCAAGCAGATATTTACGACCTTCCAGATATCGATATTCTGAACTCATTTGATGTTGTCTTAGCTATTGAAGTAATCGAACACTTGCTTTATCCTAAAGAACTAGCAAAAACTGCAAAAAGATGCCTCAATCCGGGAGGAAGACTAATTATTTCCACACCCTATCACGGCTATTTAAAAAATCTGGCTTTAGCGGTTTCTGGCCAACTAGATAAACATTTTACCGTGCTTTGGGATAACGGTCACATTAAATTTTTTTCAGTAGAGACGCTGACCAAGTTATTAACATCGGAAGGATACACGGACATAAAATTTAAATTTGCTGGTCGGTGTCCCTATCTTTGGAAATCAATGTTATGCTCTAGTAAGTTCTCGCCACAAGCGGATAAATCATGAGTTTTGAGGGGTGATTTTTCAGCCCATTAATTTCTCTGAATAAACGACCAGCCCTCATGAAAAGTAAAAGATAACTTTTATGGTGAAAGGGTGAAACAAATAAAATGACGGTCGGCGTTTGGATCTTAGGCGATCGACTTTGGCAGAACCAAGCTGCTATCAACTGCACCGATGATAAATCTTCCCTACTGGGATTTCCTAGCGCGCCACCGGGACAAACTTCAGTCGATCGGTCCCATGAGTGTTCTCTTAGCCAATCTCGACAAAATGCCGCCAACAGAATTGGCAACCATCCGGCAACAAGCGGCAGAGTGGCACTTAGGAAGTCATTAGTCAGTAGTCAGTAGTCAGTAGTCAGTAGTCAACAGTCATTAGTTATTTGCTATTTGCTACCAATGCCCCATGCCCTGTTTGGCCGATGCCCGATGGCCTGTTTGGCCGATGGCCTGTTTGGCCGATGCCCCATGCCCTTTGCAATTCTTATTTTTTCCCTGACTTTTCCCTAAACATTCCACAGCGTTTCCACAGGCAAGTCTGAGGTTTTCCACAGATCCGACAAAGTTTTCCACAGAAATTAACGGCACGGTAGCATCTTGCTGCGGAATTGGGGATTTCCTTAACTTGCTGGCTAATTACTTATAAACCCCCCACTACATAAAGATATGTAACAAAAAATGCCCTAAAAAGCTTATTATTTGGTAAACCTTTTTTTTATCTAAAGGACTTTGTAATATTTCGCAACATTGACAAACCCACCCCCTCATAGCGCACAATGATGCGACCGACCTAAAAAAAAGCGCTCTGATTTCGGCTGTGCCTGCACCTGTATCCGGCCGAAGGGGGGGTTCTGTTTTCAATTTATTAGCGAGACTAAAAAAAATGATGAACCCAACAGTCAGTATTTTTGCTGAAATTCCCGAAACGCTGCACGATTCTCTCAAAACTTACCTGGAAACCCATCCCGAATGGGATCTAGACCGAGTATTTTGCGCGGCGCTGTCGCTGTTTTTGTTGCAGAATGCCGATAGCGGTACGCCTGAAGCTTCGCGCAGTTATCGCCAAGCTGCGAGAGTTTATCTCGAAACTCTGTTTCAATCTCCTCAAGACTTGCACAGCAACAATGTAACTCCGTCGTCTTAAAGGATAAGGGGAGAGGGGGAGACGCGGTTTCTGGGAAGGATTTTAGTTCATCGAGAGGGCGCGCACTGCATAGCTGTCAACTTCAGCTTAAAATCCCTGAGAACTATCGCTCATAGCTTAATGCTGAGCCCCATTGCATCTCCCTTAAGAAGCAGGCCGGTTTCATTCTCAGGGAAATCATCGTTTTGTAGGGGTAGTGCCCCCGTGCCTACCCCCTCCACGGACAAGGGAATCGGTGTTTCAAATATCGGGGCAACCACGGGAGATTGCCCCTACAAGAGAATGAAAAATCCCCCCGGACAATCAGGGGATGCCGGGGGGATAAACTGCCTTAATCGTCAAACAGTAGACGGGTAGTAAATAAGACGCGCTTGTTTACACCCATGGTGCTTATGGCGCACTCTACAGACTACAAACTCATGGCTGAAGACTACATCATGCCCATGCCGCCCATGCCGCCCATGCCGCCCATGCCGCCCATGCCGCCCATGCCGCCCATGCCGCCCATGCCGCCCATGTCGCCCATGTCGCCGCCGGCTTTTTTCTTCTCGGGTTTTTCGACAATCACAGCTTCAGTGGTCAAAACCATACCAGCGATGGAACCGGCATTTTGCAAAGCCGATCGCACTACCTTAGCCGGGTCAATAATCCCGGCGGCAATCATATCTTCGTACACGTCGGTGAGTGCGTTGTAGCCAATGTTGAACTCGCTCGCCCGCACTCGCTCGATGACGATCGAACCTTCAACACCCGCATTATCAGCGATTTGACGCAAAGGTGCTTCCAAAGCTTTCTTCACCAAGTCAGCGCCTACTTGTTCTTCGGCGTCTAAAGTATTTCTGATCGCATCTATTTTTGTAATCAGGTGAATTAGTGTCGTGCCACCGCCGGCAACGATACCTTCTTCCACAGCAGCTTTAGTAGCGTTCAAAGCGTCTTCAATACGCAGTTTACGGTCTTTGAGCTCGGTTTCGGTAGCTGCGCCGACTTTAATTACAGCGATGCCGCCGGCGAGTTTGGCGATGCGTTCGGTTAGCTTTTCCTTGTCGTAGTCGGAATCCGTCGCTTCTAGCTGCTTGCGGATTTGCTCGATCCGTTTTAGCACGTCAGCTTTGTGTTCTTCGCCAGCAACAACGATCGTGTTTTCTTTGTCGATCGTAATTTTGCGGGCGGTACCGAGCATTTCTAGGGTTGCGGTATCGATGCTGAGTCCGACTTCTTCGGAGATCAGTTGACCGCCAGTAAGAACGGCGATATCTTGAAGCATAGCTTTGCGCCGCTCCCCAAAACCAGGAGATTTCGTTGCTGCGATGTTCAATACGCCGCGGGCTTTGTTGACTACCAGAGTTGCCAAAGCTTCGCCTTCAATATCTTCGGCGATAATTAGCAGGGGTTGACCGGTGCGGGCGATTTTTTCGAGAACTGGAATGAGTTCTTGAATCGAGCTAATTTTTTTGTCGGTAATCAGGATGCGAGCGTTTTCGTACTCAACTTCCATGCGATCGGTGTTAGTGACGAAATACGGAGAAAGATATCCGCGATCGTACTGCATCCCTTCGACAACTTCCAATTCTGTTGTCAGAGATTTCGACTCTTCAACAGTAATTACGCCGTCTTTGGTGACTTTTTCCATGGCTTGGGCAATCATGGCGCCGACTTCTTCGTCGTTACCGGCGGAGACAGTGGCGACTTGAGCAATTGCAGCCCCTTCGACGGGTTTCGCCAATTTCTCGATTTCCAGCACCAAGTGGGCGATCGTTTTTTCAATACCCCGGCGCAGCGCGACTGGGTTTGCGCCTGCAGCGACATTCTTCAAACCTTCGCGAATGAGGGATTGAGCTAGAACCGTTGCGGTTGTTGTGCCGTCGCCTGCGATATCTTTAGTTTTGGAGGCGACTTCTTGAATTAAGCGAGCGCCGGCATTTTCCAGGGGGTCTTCGAGTTCGATCTCCCTAGCAACGGTGATACCGTCGTTAACGATTTGGGGAGCGCCGTATTTCTTTTCCAATAGGACGTTCCGGCCTTTCGGGCCCAAGGTGATGCGGACAGCATCGGCGAGTTGATTGACGCCGCGTTCTAGTGCCCGCCGAGATTTGTCGCTAAATGCAACTATTTTGGTCATGTTTGTCTCCAATCACTTACATTAGCAAATTTAGCACTCTCTGAGGCTGAGTGCTAAGTTGATCGATTTTTGATTGTAGCGCGACTCAACGGTGTGGGGGATTGCGGGGACGGATTGGAGATTGGGGCGATCGTTCCGGGTGGCTAAGGACAGGGCATTGCCGTGTCCCCACATATCTCGTGTTCCCACAGATATAATGTGGTTTGTTACATATCGATATAATCAGGTTTTAGTTAATACCAAAACCTAATTTTGATGGCACGTTATCCCAAAGCAGAATTTTTATTAAAAATTTCTTAACTTGTGTTTTCGGTCATCTACCTTTCGATAGAGCTTCTCTTATTTTTCAAACTTCTACCTTCTATAGCAACACAACAGCCAAGACTATTAGGACGTTGTTAATTGCTGAAAACCTTGGGGAAGAGTCCTTCTTCCTTCAGCATCCATCCGTTACATCCCGTACATTGCTCGTTGCCGAACCTTCTTCCTTTCCTCAATCAATCTCAAATTACGCACTAACAAATGGCTCGTTATTCTCGACTGCAAAAACTCGGCTCTTATATGCGCCCGCACTGGAAACCAACATTCTGGGGCGTTTTTTCGCTATTAGTTGTCAATGCTGTGGGCGTTTACATTCCCCTGCTAATTCGGAATTCAGTTGACACTCTGCAAGTGGCGACAAAATTTGACGAAGTTTTCAACTTCGTGGCACTAATTCTGATTCTCGCCTCAATTATGTGGGTGATTCGGATGGCGTCGCGGATTTTGCTGTTTGGCGTCGGGCGTCAAGTCGAATTTGACCTCAAACAGCAAATATTTAATCATTTATTAACATTAGAACCGTCTTATTTTGCAGCCAATACGGTAGGAGATTTAATTAACCGCGCTACTTCCGATTTGGACAATATTCGGCGCTTGGTGGGCTTTGCGGTGCTGAGTTTGGCGAATACGGCATTTGCCTATGCTTTGACTTTGCCGGTGATGCTGGGGATTAATGTAAGGCTGACACTGTTTGCGATCGCAGTTTATCCTTTAATGCTGGTTTTGGTACAGTTATTTAGCGACAAACTTCGCATCCAACAGTTAGCCGTGCAAGAGGAATTGTCGGCGATGAGCGATTTAATTCAAGAAGATATGAGCGGGATGTCCGTAATTAAAATCTACGCTCAAGAAGAGAACGAACGCCGAGCTTTTCGCAATTCCAATGCGAAGTTGCTATCAGCAAATTTAGAATTAGCAAAAACTAGAAACTTTATTTTTCCACTGCTGGGCGGTTTGGCAAGCATTAGTTTGTTGGTGCTGCTTTCTGCTGGTGGCGGGGCAATTGCTAATGGTCAAATTAGCATTGGCGATTTTGTGGCGTTGCTGATTTATGTCGAGCGTTTGGTGTTTCCGACGGCGCTGTTGGGTTTCACAATTACTGCTTACCAGCGGGGAGAAGTGAGTGTCGATCGCATCGAATCAATTCTGACTGTGGAACCGCAAATTAAGGATGCTGCCGACGCAGTGGAACTGGCAACTCCAGTCAAAGGCGAAATTGCGGCTCGCCATCTAAATTATACTTATCCGGGTGCTAACACACCCGCGCTTAGAAATGTTGATTTTACCATAAAACCGGGCGAAACTGTCGCAATTGTCGGGGCGATCGGCTCAGGAAAATCAACTTTAGCTAATGCACTGCCACGCTTGCTAGATATCGATCGGGGTCAGTTATTTGTAGACGGACAGGATATTACCGAGGTAAAATTGACAGAATTGCGTGGGGCGATCGCCTACGTTCCACAAGAAAGCTTTCTGTTCGGCACTACCATCAAGAATAACATCCGCTACGGAAACCCTTTAGCGGAACAGCCGGAGATTGAAGCCGCAGCAAAACAAGCGCAAATTCACGCCGAAATCCTCAACTTTCCGCAGCAGTACAAAACAGTTGTTGGCGAGCGCGGCATTACTTTATCGGGTGGACAGCGCCAGCGGACGGCACTTGCTCGCGCTTTGTTAGTTGACGCCCCGGTGTTAATTTTGGATGACGCTCTTTCCAGCGTTGACAATCAAACTGCTACCGACATTTTGCGAAACTTGGCAACGGGAACCGATCGCAAAACAGTAATTTTTATCTCGCATCAAATGTCAGCGGCGGCCAGTGCCGATCGCATTTTTGTGATGGAGAGAGGAGAAATAGTTCAGAGTGGCACTCACCTTGAATTGGTAGGGCAAACAGGGCTTTATCAGTATTTGTGGAACCAGCAAAAATTAGAGGAATTGCTGCATTGACAAGTAACAGATGCTTTGATTTATATCAAATCCGCTAGCTAGCATCGGAATTAATATTACCCACAGCTTTCGACACCGCGAGTGTCCCGTGTCCCTACAATTAATCCGTATAGGGACACAGCACTGCTGTGTCCTCTATATAATTCCGGTGCAACCGGAAACGAGATCATAGGATGGTGGGGATAAAGAAGCAAGCAAATTTATTGCCCACCGATTTTAATTAGCTACATTACTCAAGGGAATTTCTTCTTGTTGTTGAAATAATTTAATCGATTGCAGACTATCTGAAGCAGCATCCCAAAGAATGAATTGGAAGCAGTCAGGAATATCGCGAATTGTCAGTGATTTTGAATTAGCCAGCAGGTGAATATTAGCATTGTGACAAGCCCGAAGATTATAGTTAGGTATTCGCTCAGAGAGATGATGAATATTGTGGTAAGCAATATCAGCCGAAAACCAATTAAGAATAGTTGGTAATTTCAGATAACTGCTGCCTTCTATTGCGCCCAGCAGATAGTCCCAGCCCTCTGTTTTGTGGGCGTAGGAACCGTCAAAATTATGCTGTACAAAGAAAATACAGATAAATATCGCTGCAGAACAAGTCATGACAATTGAGTAAACACTCCAGAAAAAGCCAAACCCCAGTAAGTTGCTCAGATAAATCCAGCTACCACCAACACAAATATTGTTGAACAGTAAATCCCAAAATTCAGCCGTCGTATACCAATGTTTGGATTTATAAGAAGCAATGATTGCAAATAAACCCATGCCAAAATCTTTAGTTATACAAGCAAAAATATGTCTGATAAAACCAGTAATTCCCAATATAAGGGCGAGTCTTGGCTTAATAATTAGATAGAAAAAACCACCTGGAAAAAGCATCAATGGGTGTCTGAGTAACTGATAGATTTTTTGACTAGAGGGACTTAGCGTCGCAAATTGTTCAGTGGATATCAACGCCGAAGGGCCTCGGTACATATCCCAATTACCATTATGTTTGTGGTGATAAGCGTGCCCCCTCGACCAGGGGTACTGAGGAATCGCATTGATGATACCTAGCAGAAAACCCATAATGCGATTGACTTTTTTGGAACTAAAAAGAGAATAGTGCCCGCAATCGTGCATCAAAGAGAAACAACGTCCTGAAAAAAGTGTCATCAACACCATTATCGGCGGCAGCAGGAATACAGAAATGGCCGCAGATTTAAAGGCTAAAAACCATAAGAATATATAAGGAACCACTGTATTGAGTATTTGGCAAGTAGCTGTCAAATTGTTGCTCTTCATATAAGGAGCTAGCACAAAATCCGACTTTTTGATCGCGTTTTTCATTCAGTATATCTAGGGTGTGTGGATAAGTGCTTAGCTTACCATCAGGATAGGATGCGTATTTTTGGCAGTGTTTTATTGCAGGTAATTGGCTTAATTGCGGTTAAAAATTTGCCCCTACTTTACAAAATTGCTGATAATATTTAGTTCATTATATCCTCCTTGGGATGGTTTCGCCAAGCTGAAATTAATCCCAGCATTGACGTACTTGCTCATAACAAAGGGCAAGAGTAATTTCTAATTGTTGCAGAAAATCGATTTCTATTTGACCGTCATTTGTTAGCAGAATAATTTCTTGGGTGGGATGGTATGTCGCAAGGATTTGAAGCAAAATTGAGATAGCGGATGGCTCTCTTGACAGTCGTTACAGATAATCTGTTAGCGATAATTCAGTTAGGAATTGCAAGTGATGCGGAACCGTAGGACTGTATAATCTCATCACATTTGCGGGACAGGGGCGGATTTACGCCGGACTTTCCCCGTTTCTTCCAAAGGTTTTTTTGTTGGAACCGATTTTTGCACATTTATGAGGTTATCACAACTCTGCTTTGTTTACAGAAAAAACTGTGAAGCCTGTCAGCCGCCGAACAAATCGCTGCACCGGAAGGCATGAATATCATTGGTTGGTTGGACGCCATTCAGTAATTTATGCCACTATTTTTGCTTGCATCGTCTGTGCCACACTTTACTGTACCGGGTTCTAGCCCAACTCGATCGCACGCTCAAAAGTTGGGCTACTGGCGAAAACTTTTTATTGGCGGGCGATAGGGGCGATCGACAAACCGCCCGCCCCGGAAACCAAAGCTGACACAACATCCACAACCGCAGAGGATTTTGGCTGAACTCCTTGAGAAGAGAATTTGAGGAGCGATCGTAATTGCCTGCGTTTTTTGTGCTCGGAGATAGCTCGGATTTGCTACAATCTAATCGCACACGCGATTAGAAATGGGTTATGACCGAACTATTAGATGAGACGCTTTCTATTGAAATGGCCGCTCGCATCAAAAGCAACCGTAAAAACTGCTTTGACAACGCCTGTAAAGCAGCATTAGCCACCGAGGGCGCGATTTATGTTCAAGGCTTTTTAGCCGTGCCCGGAGTGCCATATAAACCCATCGAATATAGCTGGATTGAACTCGACGAGCGAATTGTTGACCCAACCTTTCCCCATCTCGGTTTCATCGCTCAAGACATTCATTACTTCCCAGTTCAGCGCTTCAGCGTCAAGAAACTCAAAGCAATCCTAGAAGAATCAAAAGAAGATTATCCTGAAGACGACCCGCTGCCGATTTATGGCAATCAACCTTATGAATATTACGGCGATTTGATGTTAGGCGGTAGCGATTACCAAAATGCTTACGATTTGGCTGCCGCTAAATGCAGGGAATTAAACCAACCCAAAAAACAGGATGCGAACTAATTCAAGACTTACTAAAAAATGGTTGGATGCGCCTCTTATAGCAGTAAGGTACGCTGCACCCTCCGTATAGAGGTTCAAGTAAGTGCTGAAGCTCCAAACCTCGAATAATGAAAAGCAGCCAATAACGGATCTAATTTCTGATTCCCAATCAAATCAGCCAACAATTTAGCCGTCACCGGAGCCAACAAAATGCCATTGCGGTAATGCCCCGTAGCCCATGTCAAATTCTCCCAAGCACTAGCACCCAAAATCGGCAATTCATCAGGAGTAGCGGGCCGAAATCCCCACCAAAACTCCAGAATCGGATAATTTTGTAATTCGGGATATAACTTAATCGCTCCTGCTAGCAAACTTTGCATTCCCGCAGGCGTATTTCCCGGCGTGAAATCGACATTTTCGCTAGTTGCGCCAATAATAATTCTTCCATCTTGACGTGGCACAATATAAATGCCAGTCCCGAATAGAACGGTTTGCAGTGGCTGGATAACTCCCCAATCTTCTGGTACACATACTGACAGCATTTGTCCCTTTCTTGGAAAAACCGGAATAGCCAATAATTTCTCAGACCAAGGGCCCGCCGCCAAAACATAACGGTCTGCTTGGAATTTTCCGGCTGTTGTTTCAATGCCAAAAACTCGGTTTTTCTGCCGAATAATTTCCTCTGCAGTGCCTTGAATAATCTCAATCTGCAATTCTTTAGTTGCGGCCTGAAGCGTCCGAAATAAAGCGCGGTTGTCTACTTGAGCATCGTCAGGATACCACCAACCGCCCATTACTTCTTGACCTAATCCAAACTGGTGCTGGCGAACAGTATCTCTGTCCAACCATTGATAATTAAGGTTTGACAAAAGTGGCTTTTCTTGAGGCTCATTTTGACAAACTGGTGCGAGAATTCCCGATCGCCAATATCCCGTTTTTAATCCGGTAATATCTTCTAGCTGTTCCACCCAGGCAGGATACAGTGCGCGACTTTGCAAGCACAAATCCAGCATCGGACTGGGGGGAATTCGTTCGGCTTGCGGGGCAAGCATTCCAGCAGCAGCCCGGGTCGTCGGTTGTTTAGAATCGGCGGTGAGAACTGCGACAGATGCCCCTCGCAATTTCAGTTCTACTGCTAGCGAAAGGCCAATTATTCCGCCGCCAATAATCAGAATATCTTTAGATGAATTCATTAACTTTTATAGGGACTTTCTGGGTTTTTTAACCTCTCGGCTTTCTTTAGGGTAAGGTGCGCTAAGCACACCTTCCAGTTAGAATTATTATGCAAGTCTTACAGATTATCTGGCAAGGCGATCGTCCTATCTGCCTTCCTTAACAAAAAATCTATGCTTGGGGTTTCCAGACAGTTTCAGAACCTTGACCCCAGAAACCGTCATATTTTGTCACCTTAATATCGCCTAAAACCTTGGTTTGGCAGGACAAACGGCGGTTGGAGGCGGAAGAATGGGGAGGAACCGAAAGTCGGGCTTTTTCGCGCCACTGGGGCTCGGAAACTTCGCCCTCGACGGTGACGGCGCAGGTGCCGCAAGTGCCGAGGCCGTGGCAGTTGATGACTTTGGCGTTGCCGTTGTAGAGATCGATGCCGTTTTTGAGCAAAACTTCACGGAGATTCGCTCCGCGGTCGCACTCAAATGTTTTTCCTTGCGCTTGTACCTTGACCACAGCAATTTACCCCAGTTAGATTTATGTTAATTTTCCTATATATTATCGCATTAAATTCAAATAAATTCATCTAATATGGTAAGTGATATATTACCAATTTCTCGATCGCAATTTCCCATGACAAATCGGCTCTGGATCTACGATACCACGCTGCGAGACGGTGCTCAGTGCGAGGGACTCTCCTTATCTCTCGAAGACAAACTGCGAATTGCTCGACAGTTAGACAGTTTAGGAATTCCCTTTATTGAAGGCGGCTGGCCGGGGGCAAATCCTAAAGACGTACAATTTTTTTGGCGTCTCAAAGAACAGCCCCTAACTCAAGCAGAAGTTGTAGCTTTTTGTTCGACTAGGCGGCCGGGAACTACGGCAGCTAATGATGAAATGTTGCAGGCTATTTTGTCCGCCGGTACTCGCTGGGTGACGCTGTTTGGCAAGTCGTGGGATTTGCACGTTATTGAAAGTTTGAAGACGACGCTAGAAGAAAATCTGGCGATGATTCGAGATACAATTGAATATTTGCGGAGTCAGGGAAGGCGCGTTATTTACGATGCCGAACACTGGTTTGACGGCTACAAACACAATCCAGATTATGCTATTAAAACTTTAGAAGCTGCGGCGGATGCCGGTGCAGAATGGCTGGTGCTTTGCGATACTAACGGGGGTACTTTACCTCACGAAGTCAGTCAGGTTGTTCGTGATGTTTTAGAAGCTTTAGGAACCAATCGCGAAAAATATTTACAATTAGGAATTCACACTCACAACGACTCAGGAGTTGCGGTTGCTAATGCTTTGGCTGCTGTGCGGGAAGGAGTGAGGATGGTACAGGGAACTATTAACGGTTACGGCGAACGCTGCGGCAATGCGGATTTATGTTCTTTGATTCCAAATTTTCAGCTAAAGTTAGGTTATGATTGCATTGAAGACCAGCAATTAGTTAGATTAACTCAAGTAAGTCGCTCGATTAGCGAAATTGTCAATCTGGCTCCCGATGATCATGCTCCTTTTGTGGGTCTTTCGGCTTTTGCTCACAAAGGCGGAATTCACGTCTCGGCTGTTGAAAAAAATCCGTTAACTTACGAACATTTGGAACCGGAAAAAATTGGCAACAGGCGGCGAATTGTGATTTCGGATCAAGCTGGTTTGAGCAATGTTTTGGCGAAGGCGCGCACTTTTGGCATGGATCTCGATCGCAAAAATCCTGCTTGCCGCCAAATTTTGGAAAAATTGAAAGATTTGGAAAGTCAGGGATATCAATTTGAGGGTGCTGAGGCTTCTTTTGAATTGTTAATGCGGGAGGCTTTGGGAAAGCGGAAGCATTTATTTGAAATCAAAGGTTTTCAAGTTCACTGCGATAAAGGTAAGGAGGAAACAGTTAATTCTTTAGCAACCGTGAAAGTGACTGTTAACGGTCAAGATATTCTGGAATGCGCGGAAGGAAACGGGCCTGTTTCGGCACTTGATGCGGCTTTGCGGAAGGCTTTGCGGAATTTTTATCCGGCAATTACTGATTTTAACTTAACAGATTATAAGGTGCGAATTCTGGACGGATGTGCCGGAACTTCTGCTAAAACTCGCGTGTTGGCTGAGTTTAGCAACGGTCAAGATCGCTGGACAACTGTTGGGGTTTCTGGTAATATTTTGGATGCTTCTTATCAGGCGGTTGTTGAAGGTTTGGAGTATGGTTTGGTGTTGGGAGATAGGGAGGCGATCGTTTTAACTGTGTCGAGTTATTAGGTTAACGACCAAGAGAAGTTGCCTGAATATCGATGTTTAAATAGATACCAAATACCAAGGGGAGCATCTCAATGAAAGCAGCCAAGCCCAAAATTGGAGTTTTGAGGCATGAGGCTCTCTTGCTGCGAGGCAGGAGGAAAGAGTCATATCAATTCCGGTTACACCGTCCGTGATTGTTGACTGTTGACTGTAGAAGGAGGGGTCGAAAAACTGAATAGTTGAGTGTTAACTGTTGACTCGATTTTATGATTCCGATGCAACCGGAAACGATATCAGAAGGAAGGAGCCAGAAGAAGTGTTTTTACAAATGTGAGATGCTCCCCTACTTTTGGGAGCATCTCAATGAAAGCAGCCAAGCCCAAAATTGGAGTTTTGAGGCAGGAGGCTCTCTTGCTGCGAGGCAGAAGGAGCCAGAAGAAGTGTTTTTACAAATATGAGATGCTCCCCTACTTTTTCACGTCATTATTATTACCTTCCCCAACGATCGATCGCATTCCTTCGAGCGTGGCGGGAATGCTGCGCGGGTCCATAAACATCACCTTGCTGCTGTCGCTGGTGCCAATTTTCAAGCCCATATCGAGATAGTTTTGAGCTAACAAAAATTGTAAAGCTTCGCGAGCAGTGGGGTCATTTTGCAGAGTTTTGGCGATTATTTGCAAGGCCTCAGAAGTAGCTTGAGCTTTCAAAACCTGACTTTGGCGTTCTGCTTGAGCTTTCAGGACGATCGCCTTTTGTTGAGCTTCCGCCTCCAAAATAGTCGCTTTTTGGCGCGCTTCTGCATCCAAAACTTGCGCTTCTGCTTTACCTTTGGCGCTGTTAACTGCTGACTCGCGTTCGCCCTCGGATGTCAGAATTGCCGCCCGCTTGCGTCGATCGGCTGCCATCTGCAATTCCATCGATTCCTGTACAGTTTTAGAAGGGATAATATCGCGCAATTCTACCCGCGTTACTTTCACTCCCCAAGGATCAGTAACAATATCTAAATCTCTGAGCAATATTTCATTAATTTGAGAACGAGCAGTAAAGGTTTGTTCGAGATCCAGTTGACCCATTTCGGCGCGAATTTGAGTCAGCACCATATTTACCATTGCTGACTGGAGATTTTCTACTTTGTAACAAGCTTTTTCCAAGTCTACAATGCGCCAGTAAACCACAGCATCAACCGTGAAGGAAACGTTATCCCGGGTGATACAAGCTTGCGGAGGAATATCTAAGACTTTTTCCCGAATTGTTTGCTCGTACACGACGCGATCGAGAAACGGCTTGACAAAATTCAAACCGGGTTCCAGTCTCCTGCCACTGTATTTACCTAAAGTTTCCACCAGCGCTTCATTTCCCTGATTGATAATCTTGACGGAACCTGCGAGGGCTGAGCCGCCGAGTGCTAAAAAGACAAGTAAAAAAAATTGTTCCACGGTCGCCTCCTATAAATGTTGAGTGTTGAGTGTTAAATGTTAAATGTTGACTAAAGACTGATGACTAACTACTAATTGTCTGTAATTAATTACGCATTTTGTTTAAGAATGCAAGAGATTTTCTGGCAAAACTATCAGAGTAGTGCCTTTTCGTCCCACGACAATTACGTTTTGGTTGGGGGGGATAGTGGCCTTCGTGTCTTCGCAGCGAGCTTGCCAAGAATTCCCCTCATAAATGACTCGGCCGGCTTCTCCGGGGGGAATTTCTGTTAAAGTTTTTGCTTCCTGAGAATCTGCGATCGCCCTTGCGGTGCCTTTTGGTATCAACCGCCGAGACAGCAGCACAAAAACTGTCGAAAATACCATCCACAGGAATATTTGTAAATTAACGTAAGGTAGAACTAGAGAGCATCCAGCTACGGCGAAGGCGCTCAGTCCCATCATAAAAGCGACAAAAGCAGTGGGGAGAAATATCTCTGCCAAACAGAGCAAAGACCCAGCTATCAGCCAAAGGAGCGTCGGAGTCCAGATCATAAAAAGAATAGGTGATACTATTTAGATCTTAGATTGGAAATTTAAGATTTAAGAAATGCAAACAACTGACTATGCAAGGGTTTGCGACTTGCTGGCCCTCAGAGCGATTTTTCGCGCCACGGTATCAGGTTGAGGCTTATACCGTACTCCAAGTCTGAGTTTAGCTAGGCAGACGGACCTCCCCACAGGGTAAGTCGTACTCGACTTACCTTGGGGATGAGAGTCGAGTGAGTTGACGATTGCACCGCCAAATAAATTGACAAGCGATTCTCTCTTTGATTGAGGCGGTGTATGAGAAAACGAACAAATCCATTACTCTATTCCTGGCTCTATGTTATCATGGTTAGCAGAACTGCGGTAAAAGTATTGTGTTAAGAGTCCTCAAGGTCAGAATCTATCCCAACAAAGAACAACAAAGTCATTTGACCGGGGCGTTTGGCTGTGTTCGTTGGGTGTGGAATCAGTCTCTTGCTACTATGTCCCAGACCTACAAAGAAACTGGGAAAGGTATCTCTGCCTTAACAATGAAGAAACAGATTCCAGTCTGGAAAAAGGAGCATGAGTGGCTCAAAGAATGCTATTCCCAATGCCTCCAATCTTCTTGTCTGAATCTGTCTCAAGCTTTTATCAACTTCTTTGATGGTCGAGCACAGTACCCTACATTCAAAAAGCGTCAGGGTAGACAATCAATGCAGTACCCTCAGAACGTCAAAATTCTGAGTAACTCCTCGATTAAGTTCCCAGGAAATCTTGGCATCGTAAAAGCCAAAATTCATCGTGATACTGTTGGCAAATTAAGAACTGTCACGGTGTCTAAAATGCCTGACGGTCGTTATTACGCTTCCTTGTTAATGAAGGATGGGCTGGAGTCACCGACAGCCGATGAAGAGGGTAAAGCCATCGGCCTAGACTTGGGACTGCTTGATTTTGCTGTCACATCTAACGGCTCAAAGTATCAAAATCCCAGACATCTCAAGAAACACGAACGCAACCTCAAACGCAAACAGCGTCAGCTATCTCGTAAAAAGGATAAGACGACTAACAAACGTCGCAAAGCTAAACGGGCTGTTGCCAAGGTGCATTCAAAAATAGCCAGAGTGCGTGAAGATTTCCGACATAAACTATCCCGTAAGATAGTCAACGAAAACCAAGTTATTGTTGTCGAAAATCTGGCAGTAAAGAACATGGTCAAGAACCACAATGTAGCCAAAGTAATAAGTGATGCTAGTTGGGGGATGTTCTGCACTATGCTCAAGTACAAAGCAGAGGCAGAAGGCAAAGTTTACCTAGAAGTAGGTAGATTTTTCCCTTCGTCACATCTTTGCTCAAATACTTTACTGCCAATACCAAAAATGGATCTATCAGTCCGTGAATTTAACTGTCCCCACTGCCAATCGCAACACGATAGAGACATCAACGCGGCGATTAACATCAGAAACGAAGGCTTACGGATATTGGCGTTGGGAACCAGCGTTACTGCCTTTGGAGGCAATGTAAGACCAAAACAGTATGGACGCAAGTCCACTGCTGCCGAGGCTGTTGCCCTTGAATTGGGAAGCCCACATCATACTGCTCCGGCAGTTGATGTGTGGTAGTTCACTAACTTAAATTACAATTTAAGCCGGTGCAGACTGGCAGAAACTACAATTTCTAGGGGCCCAAAGGCAGTTAAGAAATTGATAGGGGCTAAAATCAGTTTATTCTCAAGCTCATGAATTTGAGCTTGCGAATTATATATCTTCAGAATGTTTTTACACAAACTATTTCGATATGATCAGCAGTTTCTCCGAACCCATTTATTGCCCGAGTCTTAGCTGTCCCGATCCCCGCAATACCTTTGGCCGCCAGCACTGTGCAGCGTGCGAAACGGATTTAATTTATCGCTATGTGTGGGTGGTGGGGCAAGCAGCCGAGGAAGTGCCGACGGGTAAGGTAATAGCCGATCGATACTTTGTCATTGCACCCCAAATCTGGCTCGACAGCCGTCCAGCTTTGCCTCCGAGCGTCCCGGAACAACTGCCGGATACGATTATGCCTTACCTGCATTTGTATCCCCAACGGCTGCATACGCCGGAAGTATACGGTTTTTGTTCGCTTGGGGAAGCACCGGAAGCCACAGAAGTGCTGTTGTTGCAAAATGTGCCCATCAATAATTTCGGTCGCCTGTATCCTTCTATTTTAGAATCTTGGTCTGGGACAACCGCCGCGCGCCAAGTTTACTGGCTGTGGCAAATGCTCCAACTGTGGGCGCCGCTGTCGGAACAGGGAGTCGCTTCGAGTTTGCTGGTACCGGAAAATTTGCGGGTGGAAGGTTGGCGGGTACGCCTGCTGGAACTGCACCGGGGCAATTTTGTACCGACGCTGCGGGATTTGGGAGATGTGTGGTCAGGTTTGGTGGAATCAGCGCAACCCGAGGTGCAGTCGAAACTCGGAGAGATTTGTCAGTTTATGCGCCGCAGCAGCATGAATTTCGAGGCGATCGCCCTGGAACTAAACGATTTACTATTAGAACAAGCCGCTCAATTGCCTCTGCACTTAGAAGTAGTCGGCATGACTGATACCGGGCCACAGCGCTCCCAAAATGAAGACAGTTGCTATCCGGTTGCTGCTGATTTTCAATTTAGCAAAACTTCAGGGGGCGAGAAACTAATTCCTTACTTGACAATGGTTTGCGACGGGGTTGGAGGCCACGAAGGAGGAGAAGTTGCCAGTCAATTAGCCGTGCAGTCCCTGAAAGCTTTAATCCAAAATTTGCTCGCAGAAATTGCTCAACAAGAAGAATTGATGACGCCAACAATGGTCATCAAGCAACTTGAAGAAATAGTCAGAGTTGTGAATAATGTGATTTCCGCTCAAAATAATGAGCAGGGAAAAGAGTTGCGGCAACGGATGGGGACGACTTTGGTGATGGCCCTCCAGTTGCCTCAAAAAGTGAAAATTTCCGAGGATTTGCCCTCGAATAACAGCCACGAACTTTATTTAGTCAATGTTGGAGACAGCCGCGCTTATTGGATTGGCAAAAATTACTGTCACCGGCTGACTGTGGACGACGACGTAGCCTCAAGGGAAGTCCAGCTAGGACATTGTTTGTACTGGGAGACTCAACTGCGATCGGATGCAGGAGCCCTGACTCAAGCTTTGGGTACGCGGGATGCCGATTTCCTGCGCCCGACGATTCAGCGATTTATTGTCGAAGAGGAAGGCTTACTGCTGCTGTGTTCCGACGGTTTGAGCGACAACGACTGGGTAGAGAAATCTTGGGAGAATTATGGCCCAGAGGTGCTTGAGGGCAAAATGTCTTTGGAAGCGGCAGTTCAGTCTTGGATTCGTCTCGCCAACGAGAAAAATGGTTATGACAACACCTCCGTGGTAGCGACTCACTGTCGGATGTCGCCGGAGAGATTGGTACTGTTTGATCCGGCGGTGGCCTCAGCGCCGGCGTCAGCGCCAGTGTCAGCCTCGGTGTCGCTGCCGCCTTCCCTCGTCGCTGCGTCCCTCCAGAAGTCCGGGAGGATTCCAGAATCTCAGCTTTCAGAATCGTCCAAACAGTTGTTGTACCCCGAAACTTCCCCCGCCCCGGAACCAGTTCAAAAACGGCGCTCCAAGCTGCCGCTGCCCCTACTGGGGGTGTTGGGGCTGATATTAGCCGGCGGCGGTTTAGGTTTGTGGGTGCAAAGCCTCCAAAGCCCGCAGCCAGATCCCGCACAACTTCCACCACCGCCGGAAACTCCCGCCCCAAGTCCTTCGGAGACTCCCTCGCCCGGGGCCGAGAGTCCCTCGCCGTCGCCCGAATCGACTCCTGCGGAAATTCCGCCGCCCGATAGCGAGAGTCCCTCGCCGTCGCCCGAATCGACTCCTGCGGAAATTCCGCTGCCCGATAGCGAGAGTCCCTCGCCGTCGCCGGAATCGACTCCTGCGGAAATTGCGCCGCCCGAAGAAGCGGAAACTCCTTTGCCATCAGCGGAGTAAGCGAGAGTCTCTCGCCGTCGCCCGAATCGACTTTTGAGCTTACAAAATAATGCTTCGAGCGTCGCAGCTCTCTACTATCCAAATTCGGGAAAACTTTCCCAGTGTAAATGGAATGATTTCTGGTAGAGGTTGTTGATTTACAGCATATTCCATGTAGATGTAGATCGCGAGAAACCGGGTTTTTTGAACAGAATCAGTAAGGATGCGAGAACTGTAAAGAAACCTGGTTTCTGGGGTGTACTTCATAAACCTGGAATACGCTGTATATAAATCACACTTCACAGAGGAGCATCTCACTTTTGCAGCAAAGCTAGAAATTAAAGTTTTGAGGCAGAAGGAAGGAGCCAGAAGAAGTGTTTTTACAAATATGAGATGCTCCATCACAGTTAATGATTTTGTATCATAGTCCGCTTGCAGAAACAAGATGGCTAAAAAGTCAGCCATCACTACAAAAAGTAGTTAAAAATGCTTAATAATCTCCATGCAGCTAACAATTAGCGATTAGCAACTAACAAGATAAGCTTTTTTTATATTGACGACGCACAATTTATTAACTATAATTACCAGGCTAAAAATAACAAAAATCTTACGCCTAACAGTTTTTCTCAAATAACCGTTAAACTATTCTAACGTTTGCGCGTACCCAACCTCGCAGGCACAACCTATATCTGTTAAGGATTCGTCCTGATTCACAGGAGCAAGATTTTAAAATATGCATCTCAGCGAACTGACTCACCCAAACCAATTACACGGCCTCTCGATTCATCAACTCGAACAAATTGCCCGACAAATTCGAGAAAAGCATTTAGAAACTGTAGCCGCTAGCGGCGGCCACCTCGGCCCAGGATTGGGTGTAGTCGAACTGACCTTAGCACTCTACCAAACACTCGACCTCGATCGCGACAAAGTTACCTGGGATGTCGGCCACCAAGCTTATCCTCACAAATTAATCACCGGCCGCTACAACCAATTCCACACCCTACGCCAAAAAGACGGCGTTGCAGGCTATCTCAAGCGCTGCGAGAGCAAATTTGACCACTTCGGTGCAGGTCACGCTTCCACAAGCATTTCCGCAGCGTTAGGAATGGCAATGGCGCGCGACCTCAAGGGGGAAAACTTTAAAACTGTAGCAGTCATCGGCGACGGCGCATTGACTGGCGGCATGGCACTCGAAGCCATCAACCACGCGGGCCATATGCCGAAAACCAATTTGTTAGTTGTGCTCAACGACAACGAGATGTCAATCTCGCCCAACGTCGGCGCAATTACGCGGTATTTGAACAAGATGCGATTGTCGCCACCGGTGCAGTTTCTCAAAGATAACTTAGAGGAACAATTCAAACACATTCCCTTTGTCGGCGAAACTTTTACTCCAGAAATGGAACGCCTCAAAGAAGGGATGAAACGCTTGGCCGTCTCGAAAGTTGGAGCAGTAATTGAAGAATTGGGCTTTACTTACATGGGCCCGGTAGATGGACACAATTTGGAAGAGTTAATTGCCACTTTCAAACAAGCTCATACCATCCAAGGGCCGGTGTTGGTTCATGTGGTGACGGTGAAAGGCAAAGGATATGCGATCGCCGAAAAAGACCAAGTAGGATATCACGCCCAAAATCCCTTTAACTTAGCCACCGGCAAAGGCATTCCCTCCACTAAACCCAAGCCTCCAGCTTACTCGAAAGTATTTGCCCACGCCCTAGTCAAGCTAGCAGAAGATAATCCCAAAATTGTCGGCATTACCGCTGCAATGGCAACCGGAACAGGTCTGGATAAACTTCATGAAAAACTGCCTAAACAGTACATTGATGTCGGGATTGCCGAACAGCACGCCGTGACTTTATCCGCTGGTTTAGCCTGCGAAGGAATGCGCCCGGTTGTGGCAATTTACTCGACATTTGTGCAGCGAGGCTATGACCAAATAATTCATGATGTCTGCATCCAAAATTTGCCAGTTTTCTTCTGTTTGGATCGCGCCGGCATTGTCGGTGCTGACGGCCCCACTCACCAAGGAATGTACGACATTGCCTTCTTGCGGTGCCTGCCAAATATGGTAGTTATGGCGCCAAAAGATGAGGCAGAATTGCAGCGGATGATAGTCACGGGAATCAACCACACCAGCGGCCCGATCACCATGCGTTACCCGCGCGGCAACGGTTACGGCGTGCCTCTGATGGAAGAAGGTTGGGAAGAATTGCCGATCGGCAAAGCCGAAATTCTCCGCAACGGCGACGATGTGCTGATCTTGGGTTACGGTTCAATGGTTTATCCGGCAATGCAAACTGCCGAGATGCTGAGCGAACACGGTATTGAAGCAACTGTGATCAATGGGCGTTTTGTCAAGCCTTTGGACACCGAATTAATCTTGCCTTTAGCACAGCGAATCGGCAAAGTTGTCACAATGGAAGAAGGCTGTTTGATGGGTGGCTTCGGTTCAGCAGTTGCTGAATCTTTGCTCGACAATAATGTTCTCGTGCCACTGATGCGGCTGGGCGTACCGGATACATTAGTAGATCATGCAACGCCAGAGCAATCATTTGCAAGTTTAGGATTAACTCCGTCGCAAATGTGCGATCGCATCTTAGCAACATTCAGCCGCAAACAGTCTCCTGTTAGCGTGTAAATAGCTAGAATTGTAGGGTGCGCCTAGCGCACCTTACCATTCGAGACTAATCCTAAGAAATACCCGATCTATGACAGTGTAATAAAACGACCCCGCAAGTCCGATGGTGTCACATTCAGAACTCTACCTAAAATTTGACCGTTTGAAGCAATTTGAATAGTAGTAGCGTCATAACTACCATTGCGATCGGGATCTAAATCGGCTAAAGAAATTTTGCTTTCTTGAGGAAATCTCCCCGAAACCAAGCGAATATTTTGCAGCGGTACTGAAAAGGCGGTGAGTCTGACGTTTGCCTCAGTTAAACCATTAGTAAGACCAATTCGATCCAGAGAATTTTCAAAGTCGAGAATAATATCCCACGCCTGTACGCTACTGTTAGGGTTGCGCTTTGGATCTCCTAAAACAATATCCGTTCTTAGGACGAACACATCACTACCAGTTCCCCCTTTATAGAGAGTGTAACCCAGGTCGCCGCTCAGAGTATCGTTACCCGCACCTCCATCTAATAAATCATCACCTCGACCGCCATTCAAAATGTCGTCTCCGTCACCACCCGCGATATAATCATCACCAAGACCGCCAATGAGAGAATCTCGACCAACTTCGCCGTATAAATCATCTTCGTCTCTACCGCCTTGCAAGTTGTCATTGCCATCACCACCGAATAAAATATCTTTACCAGCATTTCCGTTGATGATTTCACTCTCAAACGAGCCTCTGATTGTATCATTTCCTTCTAAAGCAAAAACACCTCCAGGGAACTGAACCATCAAACCAGGGGGGACTGTAAAATTATCAGGATTAGGAGTCAAGTTGAAAGTATTTGCCATAATTAATTTCAGAAATATTCGATTCAACCAATAAATATATTACCATCTGACACAACGGAGAAAAAACAATGACTAACGTGAAACCAAATCGTACCGTGCGGCGGGGAAGATTGTTCCCAGAGATTCAGTGGTCAGAAGAAAAAAAAGCCCAGTGGCGAGCTGAAAGAGAAGCATTTTATCAGCGCTGCAAACCTATTTTCGATCGCCTCAAACCAGAATTGATTAAAACCCACTACAACTGGTACATGGCCGTTGAACCCGACAGCGGGGAATATTTTATCGACAAGGATGATATGCAAGTTGCAAACATAGCCCATGAGAAATACCCGAAAGCTAAATTACAGGTTTTTCGGATCAATGAAACCGGAGTTTGTGGCACAATATGATTCAAGGAAGATTTGGTGATGAGGACGAGCTATTTTTTGAACTTGAACTGATTGCTGATAACGGCTTAGAATTACCTGTTGATGCTCTGCTTGATACAGGTTTTTCTGGCTGGTTAGCAATGGACACTCAGGATTTAGATGGACTTGATTGGACATATGTGAAACAAGAAAAAATGCGAACAGCTAAGGGAGAATTCGATTTTGAGCTTTATGTAGGAAAAGTGCGTATTGAGTACCTAGAATTTGACATTCCCGTTCATGTGGGTGACGGAGTACCGGAAATTTTAATCGGCCGCCAGTGGCTGAAAACTCGGCGGTTAGTAGTTGATATGTCGGCGGGTATTTTGACATTGGAAGCTAGTTAAAAGCAAAATGAATTTAAAAAGTTTTGACATAGTAATAGTAGGAGCAGGCCCAGCAGGCGGTCACTGCGCGAGAATCCTAGCCCAATCCGGCCACAAAGTCTTGCTGGCAGAGCAAAACGACAATTTTAATAAAAATGACTTTTCTAGCGCCGCTACACCTCTAGAAACTCTCTCTAAATTCGATTTACCAGAGTCCGTTATCGGCAGTTTTTGGCACAAACTTACTATTGAAACTAGCAAAGTCAGTCAAACTTGGGAGTCTCCCGAAAGCTTGGGAGTTGTTCTCAATTTTGCTAAATTTAGAGCATTTTTGGCCAGCGAAGTTGAGCGATTTGGCGGTGAAATTTGGCTTGGTTATCGCTACACCGGACATTCACAAAGCAAGGGCGAAACAACAGTCGAGTTTAAACAGTTATCCGACGGTCAACTTATCAAAGTTAGAACTAAAGTATTGGTTGATGCTACTGGCTTTGCTAGGGCGATTATGTACGAAAAAGAGAATGATAAGCCGGATTTTTTGTCGGGAACCGGAATCGAATATTTGATTGAAGTAGAGCCAGAAGTTTACAATAAATACAGCGGTGATTTAATCTTATTTGTGGGCGATAAATGGATGCCTAAAGGTTATTCTTGGATATTTCCCATGGAACAAAATAGGCTGAAAGTTGGTGCTGCTCGCATTTTTTTAGAGCAGAAAACACTGAGGCATTTGTCACCGCTGAAAAAATATATTGATTTACTGATTGATGAATATCTAAAGTCTAAAAATTATAAAATTCTTGACAAACACGGTTCCATGCTGAAGTATAGTCGTGGTTTGAAGGATATTTATTGCAAGGATAATATAATTGCGATCGGCGATAGTGTTTCGACAGTAAATTTTTTGGGTGGCGAAGGGATTAGACACGGGATGGATGGTGCCCAAATCGCGGGGAAATATATTCAAAGGTATTTGGAGGGGAAAATCTCAGATTTTCGGGATTATGAGACGGAAATGCACCGCAAGTTTGATCAGAAATGGCATATTTCGGAAAGGTTGGCGGTGAGAAAGTATATCGATGATGTTAATGATGAGCTGACCGATAAAATAATTTATTATTTAAAGTATATGAAAACTGAAGATGTGATGGATATTTTATTTTATTATAAATTTGAGAAAATTTCCAGAGGGTTAGGCGGTTATTTGCAGAGAAAAATCAAGGAATTGATTAATAAATTTCACTGGTAAGGTGCGTCCGGTGAGAGATGGTTTGTTGAGGGAAAACTCTCGCTGATTGACGCACATTACTAAGCTAATTTTAAGGCATTTTCGGCGGTGACTTGAATGCGCGGCAGCGACAATAAAGAATCTTCAAAACTGCTCAAATTTAATGTATATGATACACCAAAAGTATATCCACTCGCTCCAATTAAATGCGCTACAATTGGATCGACATCGCCGTAAGGATAGGCAAAACATTTAACAGGTTTCTCTAATTCCCGTTCCAAGATAGCACGGGATTTGGCTGCCTCCCGCACAATTTCTGTCGGCGACAATGCAGTCAAAGGTTGATGAGTAGCAGACATAGAACCGAATTCAATCCCTGCATCCCGCAGTTGCAAAATTTCCGACCATCCCATTAACGGCACTTCTTCAAATTCGGCTTTTTCCCAACTATTTGTCTTTCCTATTGACTCCGCTACGATAAAAACAGTTGCTGTAAAATCAAACCGTTTTAGCAGAGGCCAAGCATATTGGAAAAAGTCGAGATAGCCGCCGTCAAATGTCATCAATACAGCTTTACCGGGTAAAGGAGTTTTAGCCAGTTTCGCGCTTCGCCAATTTTCCCAACTCGCACTGTAATAACCCAGATTTTTAAGATTGTGTAACTGTTGTTCAAAAATTTGGGGAGTAACTGCGTCTAAACCGTCAGGAGAAATGCGGCGGTAGGAGAGAATCGGGAGTTTTTGTGTAACGCTATGGTTGTCCAAAAATTGAGGTTTCACCGAGTGAGAAACTTCCCGATAAGAAGATTTTGAGCCAATGATTTCCGGTGCGTAAAATACTTGCTTTGGAAACTCGTTTTCTTGGGGAATTTGCATTGTCGGTTCCCCAGCGATTGCTGCGGCTGACTCGATTTCCGGCAGCGCCGCCGCCGGGAGTGAGGCGCGACGGCTGACACTCGTCCCGATCGCACCCGATCGCCTGCCGAACATCACCGCATTTTGGGGGTAAATGCCCCCAGCACCCGGTGCATTCAACCATTCGGGCAAATTAGACCTTTGTTGAGCACAAGAGGCTAAGCGCGATCGTAGCCATTGCTTGCCGTTGAGTGGTTTTCCCAGCAAAGCTTCTCGCACGGCGGCGATGCACAACTCAAAACCCATATTTCGATTAATTGTCGATCGCAATTTTTGAGCCGAAACAAAATTATTTTCCACCGCAACAGTAACAATACCGACAGCAACGCCGCCTACTTTTACCAGCACGTCTATTTCAGAAAGCTCAACTTTTATATTAGCAAATTCCTCGCTAATTTCTAAGACAATCAATTTTTTTTCGAGGGTAATTGTTGGAACTTCCTCAGCTATTTCAGGCTTGTAGAAATCCTCCAAATGCCAATGCGGACGCCCCCATAATTCTTGCATAAATAGCGTCCAGTCATGTTTAGGGTGCAATGGTTCCAGCAAATTTTCCCACAATTTATTGCCTTTTTCGCAGCGATTGCGTTGAAAGAAGCGATCGAGAATTTGCCAAGCAAACTGGGCTGCAACCGCATCCGCCAACACCGCAGCCGCCACCATGCCATCGCAAATCGGCAATTCAATAATACCGAGTTGAATTCCTTCTAGTTTGATCGTACAGCACAGGCGATCGCATAGTTGCCAAGCGTAAATATCCGAAATTGGTTCGGTCACTTCCACCGTAACTTTCCAGGTCATTTCATCCTTGACTCGCTGAATTTTATCTAAAATATATCGGATTTCATTGCGCGTGAAAATTTTATGATATTTGTGAACGTTACTACTTTTGACATCTCTCTCAATTCCTTTGTGCCAAGGTAGATTTAAACTGAGCTTCGCGGCTTTTTCTTGATAATTAACGAGCATTGTGCCGTCATATTCAATGCCCATGAAATTACAAATTTTTCCTAAAATTTGTGTTTTGTTATCTAAAAGCTCCTCATATTTAACTAATATATGATTGGATTTATTAATGTATTTGTGGCTAGTTAACATCGCGTGTTCCCAGCGATAGATACAGTGGTTTAAATCCCAACCAGCGCCCCACAATTCGTTAAAACTCCTAGTAGCATCATACATAGAAGCTATTGTATCCATACCGTTTCGCAAAATATGTATAAATTTCGCATCCGGCAAAAAGCGCTCTATGTCATCAATAAAATATATGTGTTCCGGCGTTTTTTCCAACCAAATGCTTTTTTTTTGTTCAGCAGCCAAACCATCCAAAACTCTCACAAACCAACTAGCTTTAGCTTCCACACTTTGGCTGTCATCAAAATCTTTCAAAAGTTCAGGACGTTTAATCTCATCCTTAAAAAAAGCTTCCATTCTACCTGGCAACTTTCCCGCAAACTGATCGTATAGCAAATAGTGAAAAAACTTAGATTCCGGAAAAGAAATAACTTCGGGATGAGCAGCTAATAAGCTTTGAAGAATTGTCGTGCCACTGCGAGGCGAGCCTAGGAGAAATATGCGTTTCATAACATTTTGCAATTCTAATTAACTCTAGATTTTGAGGGGGGGGTTGGGTTTTGTTCTCGGAACCCAACCTGCCAATTTTAACTCCAAGTAAAATCCTGTTTTAACATATCAGAAAGTTCCTGATTGTAAGGTTTGAAATAATCTGTCAGTTGTTGTTCGATTGCTGCTGGTATTTTGCTGTACTCCTCGATCGTATTAATCTCATATTGTTTACTTGCGAGCGCACTAATATCCAAGAAATCTAACACTTCCGAAAAAACTTTATCGGTATTTGCCTCAAAATCTTCGCTTTTGAGAATTAGCAACTGTTCCCTCGGAAAATAATCAAGCCAATTCCTGATTTGTTCAACATAAATTCCTCGCGACAAATACGAATAATGTTGGTGGTTGAAACTGTAATAACTTTGATCGGTTTTAATTTTTTCAATTTCACCTTTTAGGCGATCGGGTTCGGAAGCGATCGCCTTTTCAAAATCCAGCTTTTCGCAGCCGATCGCCACTTCTAAATGATAGTGCAGCCAAGCTCGTTTGACCGGGTTTCGCAGCATTACAATTAGCTTAACATCCGGGAAACACTTGTAAACCCGCTCTGCCACCAACGGATGATAAATATAGTAAGGAGTCATTTCCCACAGCACCACCTTCTCATCCGCAACACTGCGCGTCAACTGCTTGCTGTACCAATCAACACCCCGCTCAAAATTCAAATCAAAAAAGTGAATGTTGCGGGAACCATCTTTGATAATTTGCAAGTGATTTGCGAGATAGCCGGATAGAGGTTCCGTGCCGCACTTTTGAGCGCCAATAATTAAAAAGTCTGGTTCCTGCTTATTTTTCAACTGAGTCGAAATCTGGGCATAGGCGGGATTATTTTTATTCAAGGCGTGAACTTTATCGGCTGGTTCTGGTAAATCCGCAACTTGCATTTTGCCATCAAATTCCCAGTGGTAGGGCGGACAAAGAATCGTTTTTTGGCTTACAGTCGATCGCACGTACAGCGGATAAAGATGCCAATGATAATCGTAGGCGTAAGCCAAACTCTTCTCGTAAACCCCAGCATTCACGTAATACTGACCATTGCCTAAATCTAACCTGTCTACGTGCAGGCGGATTGTGCCTTTACCTTCCGCCAGCGGCAGCAATCTGCCCATTTGATTAGTATTAGTCTCAAAACAACTTTGACCGTCTTCCCGGCTAATTGTCACGCCAAAAATAGCAGCCGAAATTGGCTTCGGTACAGAATAATGAATTTCCACAGTAATAGGATCGCCACTGTTTATCTCATCATCCGGCAACACTTTAACATCCGTAATTTCTACTTCCAAAGAACCGAAGCGATTGTCATTGACTCGCAGTTGCGAACCCATACTCGTCACTTCAGGAGGACGCATGGGAGTGCGTTGTTCGGTTGCTGGGCGCATTTCCGACAAATACTGACCGACTACCACTTCCGGTTCCCCGTAAGCCACGATTTCACCTGATTTCAGCCACAAAGCCCGATCGCACAGTTTATGAATTTGCGCCGCGTTGTGAGAAATCAAAACAATCGCACATCCTTGATTCTTAAACTCCGTGATTCTGTTCAAACATTTAGTTTGAAAAGCCACATCACCAACCGACAAATGTTCATCAACTAACAGCACTTCTGGATCGGTGTGCACCGCCACCGAAAAAGCCAGCCGCATTTGCATCCCGGTACTGTAAGTCCGCAGCGGACTATCAATAAACTGTTGCAATTCCGCAAATTCAACAATATCATCAAACCTGCGGGCCACTTCCCGACGAGTCAAACCGGCCACCACCGCACCCACAAACACATTTTCTCTGCCCGTTAAATCCCAGTGAAAACCCGCACCCAAATCCAACAAACCGCCAATTCTACCATTAACTTCAATAGTTCCTTCTTGAGCATGACCGATACCGCCAACAAGTTGCAGCAGCGTCGATTTTCCCGCGCCATTCTTGCCGAGAATTCCCAGCATTTCGCCGGGAGAAACAGTGAAATTGATATCCCGCAGTGCCCAAAAACGCGCCTGCGGTTTCATCTGCCGAAAACCCGCCAAAGCGGCCTGCATAATCGTATAAGGTCGATCGGCAGAGTAGCGGTTGAAACGTTTCCCCAAACCCTTGACAACAATAGCGTGACGCATTTACAATTCCTCCACAAAAGTATTGCTTTGCCGTCTAAAAATTCCCAGTCCGATCGGCAAAAGAGCAGCCACAACCAAGCTAACAATTAACAGCGCCAGCCAATCCGGCTGCGTACCTTTGAGCAGAATGGCGCGGTAAGCTCCAAGCAGTGGCACCATAGGATTTAACTGATAAAAAGGCTGAAATTCTTTCGGAACGCTGTTGAGGTCGTAGAAAATCGGAGTCAGGTAAAACAGCATCTGCAAAACTACGCCCAAAGTGTGCTGAGTATCGCGAAAAGTGACATTCAAAGCGGCGAGGGGATAAGCCAAACTTACTGTCAAAATAAACTGAATAACCATCAGCAGCGGCAACACTAACAGCACGGCACTCGGCTGAACGCCATCAATTGCCAGAAAGATAATTAACACCGGCAAAGCTAACAGAAAGTGAATTAGCCCCGTCATAGTCGTGACTACCGGCAAAATTGCCGTGGGGAAATTCGGCTGTCTGATTAGCGCTTTATTGTTGGTAATTAATCCCGTTGCTTGAAATAATGCGGTTTGAGACCAACTCCAGATTAACAAACCGCTGAAAGCAAAGGAAGAAAATTGCGGAACGTTAATCGGTACAACAGAACGAAACACAAAGGAAAATACAGCTAACTGCAACAGCGGATTGATTAAAGTCCAAGCAATCCCCAAAGCCGATCGCTTGTAAAGTAATTTCATATCGCGATCGACCAACACCCGCAGCAAATCGAAGAAATGAGCGATTTTGCGCCTGTCAATCAGCTTTGGAACACTTCTCATCGCACACCTCCGGCGACTTCCTGCGGTTCCGACTGTAGTTGCTCTTCCGGCTCAATCTCAGCTAACTGCTGCGCCTGCAACTGCGCTTTTCTGTAAGCAAAAGGACTGTCGAGAGCTCCCAGCAACTCGCTGACTACCAACTTGCGCGGCAGCAAACCCGGAGATCCCAAGCGCCGCACCAGCCACCAACCAAGCCACTGAAACATAGCAAATTTCCAAATTTCCCAGCGCGGCACAGTGCGGTTGCGATAGCACGTGAGTACATAAGCCCCAAAACCGCGCCCGTTATCCTGCAACTGTCGGCTCAAAGCATCGGCGCTGCGCCGGTGCAAGTGCCACACAAAAGCTCTCGGCTCATAAAAAGTCGAGTATCCATTCGCCAAAATCCGATGAAACATCTCAATATCCCCACCACCGCGAGTCGCAGTCCCCACATCGAGAGCAACGTCAAAATTGCCCACAGCCTCGAAAACTTGCCGCCGGAAAGCCATATTCGCCCCCACGCCGTATTTGCTCGCCCACAGCAACTCCCGCACAGAAAGCTTGCTACCGTTGGTTTTGTGGCTGTCGAGGTGTTGCAGCATTCCGCCATATATCAGTTCAAATTGCTGTTGTGGCAAGGTTTCCAGTTCGGCTGCCGCCACTAAACCGCTCACGGCCATAATTTCTGGGTCAGCAAACGCCGAAGCAATACCCCGCAGCCAACCGCGATCGGGCCGCACGTCGTCGTCAGTAAAAGCAATAATCTCATGCCGCGCTTCAGCGATCCCGCGATTGCGCGCCCAGTCCAATCCTGGCCGTTCTTCCTTGACGTAGCGTACAGGCAAACGCGCGACTAATTCAGCGGTGCTGCTGCTTGCAGGAGCGTTGTCTATAACGATAATTTCGCGGTGGGGATAGTCGAGGGCGAGCAGAGCTTCCAGAGCGCCTTTGAGCAAATCTGTGCGATCGCGCGTGCAGATGACAACGCTAATTGACGGCAGGTCGCGATCCGCCACTGCTTCAGAAACAGCGCCGAACTCCTCTCCTAAAGTCGATCGCACCAACTCTTTTCCTAACTGATCCACAATTGTTTGTCGCACTCGCTCCGCGGAAATTGTTTGTTCCCAGGGATTGTTACTAACATAAGCCCAGCCCAGAGGCCGTCCCCGGTAGCGAACTAAAATCCGAACTCCTTCGTATTGTTCGAGTTGCCGAATCGGATTAATCTGTTCGGCAAACTCAATCTCCATCACTTTTATTGCCATAACTTGCTCCTGAAAATTTTGCAGCGGGCACTAGATAGAAAAGTTTTGACTTGGGACTTTTAAGTTTGGGGTGGCAATTTTCCAATTTCCCAACTTTTGAGGTTTGAGTTTTTGGTTTAACTTCCCCGAATTTAGTAGATATGCACGAAAAAAAATATCTTCTAGGGGCTAGTTTAGCTAAGCATAACGAGATCTAAGCGAGAAGATGAAGGCACTCACCTGCCCGAATCCTGTAATTTTTATTTGCACCTATTTACTTAGCTCTTAATTGCTAACTCGTAAGTTTCAAAAGCAACTAAAGGTTTTTCTTCAAGCGTTTCAGCACTGCGGGGCATACCGTTAACCGCGATCGCCCCAGCCAGCGGTTGAGCAAAGTGAAGCGCCAGAATCGATCGCAAGTGAGCGCCCCGCAGCGGTTCCGCCCCCGCTTGCGGAAAAATATGGCCGATTGCCAGTTGGTCGTAATACAGGTAAACCCCAGCCGGTCGTTCCGCGTCCAGCAGACTTTCTGCCGCTTCCCAACCTTGCTGCAAATCAATGTTAATTTCATATCCGCCCAAATCAGCACGGGCCGGGCCCCCTTGCATAAAACTAGAAATAGCAGAGCGACTTTTTAGCTCATCAATCACACCCCGCAAATACCAATAACCGCGCAATTTTGCCCGCAACCACCGCCAAGTTTCCCGCATCCCCAAGCTTTCGAGCAAATCCAGAGATTTCCTGCCTCCCACAGCCAGCCAATCCATAACCGCCGGCCAGAAAAACGTGAGCGCCACCACAATCTTGTCTACCAAAAAATAAGGAGTTTCGTAGTCTTTTATGTGCAGCGTCGGTCTGAGTTCCGGGTGTCGGCGGCCGATCAAAACATCCGATCGCCCTTCCTGACGAGAGCGGCGGAAAGAGCGATCGAGATTGTTAGTTTCGTGTTCGTAATGATAGCCCACAGCATCCTCCGCTAAAGCAAAAGGTACATCAGCTTTCAGCAAACGCAGCCCAAACTCGTAATCTTCCCCGCCGCAGTTCCCGAAAGCCGAATCAAAGCCTTCGACCCGAGCAAACAGTTCTGCATCCAAAGAAAGGTTGCCGCTGAGCAAATCTTGATAAGTAAATCGGTGATCAGGTTGGCTCATCTGATAAAACTTCTCTTCCCACCACGAGCGCACTTCCACGTCAAAAAACCTAGTTCCTCCGTGCAACTTAGGCGGATAGGGCCCCATGACAGCCGCTCCCGGACGCAAAGAGTGAACCCGCGCGTGGCTTTCCACCAAAGGCGGCAGCGCTTCGATGTCGTCGTCGAGAAACAGCAGCAATTGCCCGGTAGCCGAAGCCGCTCCTGTATTGCGGGCGATGGCAGCGCTCCGGCAATTTACCTCGATCACCTGCAGTTTAAACTGAGCTTTGTAGTCTTGTAGCATTGCCAAAGTATCGTCAATGCAGCTATCTGCCACTACCATAACTTCGAGCAGGTCGATCGGATAAGTCTGCGAGTGCAAAGCATCAAGAGCGCGCCGCAGCGAAGAACTTCGATTGTGGCTCGGAATAATTATGCTAATTGTTGGATTTTCCCTATTCATATTAGAGTGGTATTTGGTAATTAGTAGTTGTTATTTAGTAGTGGGGAATTAATATTTGGTATTTGGTATTTGGGGATTTATAAGTAGTGATTAAAATTTCCAACACTCTTACTTCTTCCCTGTACCCTCAATATCCATCTGTTAAATCCCTTAAATCCATTACACCATCCGTTGCCGGACTTCCCTGTTCCTCCTGACTCATGACTAATCCCAAAAGCTTAGACCTTAGTTTCATTTCCCAGATTCATTTGTGAGTAAATCTAAAATCTAAAATCTAAAATCTAAAATCGATTAACTTCCCCTTTAACTTCCTGCAACCGCTTGCGAGACGAAAAATAAGCCCTCGGCCCGCTAATGCAGCCCCGCATTTGAGCCAAAAGTAAATCACTAGGAATACAGCCCGGTTGCTTTCGCAAAGAAGCAATTAATTCAGGAATTTGCTTGTAATACAGCCATGCCCAAGCTAATAGAGGCACACTAAATTCTTTGTTAATTACAAACAGCCGCGTCCAGAAAGCATAGACTCCGATTCCGTAGCATCGGAGCAAGTTGCGTAGTTCTTCCCAGGTGCGTCGGTGGCGGTGCCAACTCAAAGCCCTCGGTTCGTAGACGATGCGGTAGCCCGATCGCAAAATGCGGGAAAACAGCTCGCTGTCTGAACCGCACTTAGCGGGCGTGCCCACGCCCAAAGCTTCGTCAAACAGGCCAATGTAGTCGATCAAACTTTTTCGCAAAGCCATACTCGCCGAAACCCCCACTGGAGCTATCATCAGCGGATTGCAGTACGCCCCGTCAACAACTCGGCGCTCGTAGCCCCGCCCGTGGGGGCTGTAGCACTCAAACCATTCTTGCGCTTCGGTTTCCAGTTCCAAGGGCATCACCAGCCCCGTGACGCACATCACTCGCGGATCACTAAAATTCCACAAGAGCGATCGCAGCCAGTTCGGATCGGGAGCAGCATCGTCATCTGTAAACGCTACGAATTCGTGTTTAGCTTCGCGTAAAGCTCGGTTGCGGGCAGCGCTCTCGCCCGCTACATCTTCGCGGACATAGCGGATTTGCGGGTAATTTTTGACCAATTCACTGCTAGCCTCGGTGGCGGGACAATTGTCAATTACCAGGTATTCCTGACCATCATCTGGCAGTAGCATCAGCGCGTCTAGACAGCGCCGCAAATCTTCCGGGCGATCGCGCGTGCAAACTGCTACTGTGGCGAGCGGCAATGCCTCCACAGGCCCCCGCTCATCCCATTCTAGAGTGTCGTAGAGCCAGTTTTTCCACAAGTTGTCACCAGCAGCATTCATCAGTGTTTCCCGTAATTCGTCACCGCCAAAGCGGCCTCCGACTACGGGCAAAAGAGCTTGACCGAGCGGTTTTCCGTGCAGTCGAATTAAAATCAAGGCTTTACTGTAACGCTCCTCAACCGTAATTTCTGGCGGGAGTTTGGATATTTCCAGGTCAAGAATAGCTGTTGCCATTTTAGATTTTAGATTTTAGATTGGGAAAAAATCCTAGATACTCCCTATATTACCGGAGGTATTTTAGCAGAAATTGTTTTAGGGGATAGCAACTTCTCAATGCCATACTTGCCGATTGCTGATCGCGAATCAAAGATAAAGCCTCATTGTTTTTATTGCTTTTATTTATTTTTACTTTCAATTACCCGCTGATGTCAAGTTTTTTCCCAACACAACTTTTACCACCGGCAACGATCTCTCGTCGAGGCTTGTGTCAATTGCAGGTGTTATTGGCAGCCGACCGCCACCAAGCCTCGCCATTAATGCCACCTCTAAAAACCAGATTTTTTGACAAAACCCGGTTTGTGCGATCGTTCCTCATTTCAGCTTTAATTGCGATCGGGTACTATTCAAGGGCAATATACCAAACCATTAAGCACTCTCGCAATTCCAACTTTCGCAATTAGGTAGTTATATAGCAATCCCAAACCCGTTGTGAGAATAGAGACCAAGCCCATGAAATACTCTTTTTTGACAATCAAGCCCAATGCTAAGTATAACGGCACAAAAAAACATAATATCTTGTAGGGTCTTGTAGGGGCCACTTGAGCTAAGAATCACTCCTATAAGTAACCACACAAAATTAATTACATAAAGACTCCTTGCTAGGTAATGGTTTCAGTAGAAATATTGTGTAATTAATTCTGAACTACTACTTACAACCCACTTTATGAGTGATCTCACCCGCCTGACCCACATTTTCGCGATTGCCCAAATCAGCACGCGCCAGGCCTCCGTGCATAAAATTGAGATGCACCCTTGGTATTTGGTATTTGGTAATTTATCACGGCTGATTAAAATTGCAAACACTCTTACTTCTTCCTTGTCCCCTCAATATTTATCTGTTAAATCCCTTAAATTTATTACACCATCCGTTGCCTAACCTCTTTGTTCCTCCTGACTAATGAGTAATCCAAAAAGCTTTAGACCTTAGTTTAATTTCCCCGATTCATCTGTGGAGTAAATCTAAAATCTAAAATCTAAAATCTAAAATCTAAAATCTATTGACTTCCCCTTTAACTTCCCGCAACCGCTTGCGAGAATAAAAATAAGCCATCGGCCCGCTAATGCACCCCCGCAGTTGAGCCAAAAGTAAATCACTAGGAATACAGCCCGGTTGCTTCCGCCAAGAAGCAATTAATTCAGGAATTTGCTTATACCGCAGCCATCCCCAAGCTAATAGAGGCACACTGAATTCTCTGTTGATTACCAACATCCGCGTCCAGAAAGCATAGACTCCGATGCCGTAGCCTTGGAGCGTTTTTCGCAATTCTTCCCAAGTGCGCCGATGGCGGTGCCAGCTCAATGCTCTCGGCTCGTAAACAATGCAGTAGCCCGCGCGCAAAATGCGGGCAAAAAGTTCACAGTCTTCGCCGCCCACCGTGGGTGTTCCCGCCCCCAAAGCTTCGTCAAACAGGCCAATGTAGTCGATCACACTTTTCCGCACAGCCATACTCGCCGAAACTCCCACAAGATGCACAATCAGAGGATTGCAGTGCGCCCCATCAAACACTAGGCGCTCAAATCCCCGCCCGTGGGGGCTGTAGCACTCAAACCATTCTTGCGCTTCGGTTTCCAGTTCCAAGGGCATCACCAGCCCCGTGACGCACATCACTCGCGGATCGCTGAAATTTCCCAAGAGCGATCGCAGCCAGTTCGGATCGGGGGCAGCATCGTCATCTGTAAAGGCTACGAATTCATGTTTAGCTTCGCATAAAGCTCGGTTACGGGCAGCGCTGGAGCCTGGTAAGTCTTCGCGCACATAGCGGACTTTTGGGTAATTTTTGACCAGTTCCTTGGTAGCGTCCGTGCTGGGACAATTGTCAATTACTAAGTATTCCTGACCCTCGTCTGGGAGCAGCATCAGCGCGTCTAGACAGCGCCGCAAATCTTCCGGTCGATCGCGCGTGCAAACTGCTACTGTGGCGATCGGCAATACCTCAACCGACCCCCGCTCATCCCATTCTAGAGTGTCGTAGAGCAAGTTTTTCCACAAGTTGTCACCAGCACAATTCCTCAGTGTTTTCCGTAATTCGTCACCGCCAATGTGGCCTCCGACTACGTGAAAAAGAGCTTGGCCGATCGGTTTTCCGTGCAGTCGAATTAAAATCAAGGCTTTGCTGTAACGCTCCTCAACCGTAATTTCTGGCGGGAGTTTGGATATTTCCAGCTCAAGAATAGCTGTTGCCATTTTAGATTTTAGATTTTAGATTGCGAAAAAATCCTAGATACTCCGTATATTACCGGATGTATTTTAGCAGAAATTGTTTTAGGGGATAGCAACTTCTCAATGCCATACTTGCCGATCGCCGATCGCGAATCAAACATAAAGCTTCATTTTGTTATGGCTATTATTTATTTTAACTTTCGATGACCCGCTGATGTCAAGTTTTTTCCTACAGAATATTTTTTATGGAAAACCTTCGCACATTGAGGCTTGTGTCAATTTCAGGTGTTATTGGCGCTCTGCGCGCTCCCCAGTCTACCCATTAATACCAAATCTAAAAACCAGATTTTTTGATCAAACCGGGTTTGTGCGATCGCTCTTCATTTCAGCTTTAATTGCGCTCGGATAATATTTAAGGGCAACATACCACACAATTAAACACTCTCGCCCTTCAAACTTTCGCGATTAAGCCGCGCACGGATTAGGTGAAAAACACTCCCAAACTCAACCCTAAATCAGACCTAGCAATGATAAAAAAACCGGAGATTACAGGCTGGTTGGAGACTCATCGAGCTGAGATTACTTCTGGCAAGTTATACCAATTTAATATGAAGCTGCATAGAATAGGGCTTCAAGAATAAAATTGTAAGATGACAACGAACAGATTTCC